>NZ_JBPEHH010000029.1:0-55159 GCF_054177595.1 Haladaptatus ordinarius
ACGAGTACCGCGCCCTCCTCGATGAAATCTTCACGAAATTGACCGACCGACTGAGTTTCGCAGGCTCGTGGATTGAGAATCATCTCAGCGGATTCATCCAGAAGTTACGTTAATCACTACACGGTGGTGGCCGCCTCCGACGCGAACGACGCGCGATTCTGGAAGCCCGCCGAACTTGCGAACTCCGCGGGGTCGTACCGTGAACTCTACTCCGAACCACGGGTGTATCGAGACCTCCGCCGAACCGTCGGCAGAGCACAGGCCGCCCTCACCGGGCCGAATCCATAACGTCGATTTCTCCCCTTCGTACGCTCATCGGACCCGTCCGCCGTCTCGGGTCTCCGGGAATATCTTCCCCGGATTCAGCGTGTCGTTCGGGTCGAGGGCGCGTTTGATTCGTCGCATCGCTTCGACGCTCTCCTCGCCATGTTCGAGTTCGAGATACTCGCGCTTTCCCCGGCCGATGCCGTGTTCGCCCGTGCAGGTGCCACCGACCTCGATGGCGTGTTCGACGATTGCCGTCTGCACCTTCCGGGCGCGCTCTACCTGCTCGTCGTCGGATTCGTCTACCAGCACCGAGTAGTGGAGATTGCCGTCACCGGCGTGACCGAAACAGGGAACCGACAGGTCGTGTTCGTCGGCGAGTCGACGCACGAGTCGCACCGTCTCGGGGTACTCGCTGATGGGCACCGTCACGTCGCCGGGATGGAGCGGCGAAAGTTCCGGGTCGTAGGTCTGCACTGCGTACGCGAGTTCTCGCCGGGCCTGCCACAACTCGTCCATCTCGTCGCCCTCGGCGATGTCGAAACGAGAGACGTCGTGGGCTTCGAACACCGAACGACAGAACTCGATTTCCCTCTCGATGCCGTGATTCGCGTGGAACTCGACGAACACCATGGGCGAATCCGGGAGCGAGGAACCAGTGTAGGCGTTCGCCATCGTCGCGCTCGTCTCGTCCACGAGTTCGATGGTCGCCACGTCGACGCCAGAGCGTACGGCGTCGGAGACCGCCTCGACCGCGTCCGACAGCGTATCGAAGATGGCGCGACCGCCACGAATCTGCTCGGGGATACCGGCGAGTTCGAGCGTCGCACGCGTGACGACCGCGAGCGTTCCTTCGCTGCCGACGACGAGGTCTTTCAGGTTGTACCCGCTCGAGGTTTTGACAGCCTTGCTCCCCGTCGTGATGACCGACCCGTCCGCCAGCACGGCTTCCAGTTCGAGTACCCAGTCGCTCACCTCGCCGTACTTTACGGTCTTCATCCCGCTCGCGTCGTTCGCTATCATCCCCCCGATGGTCGAGATGTCGCCCGACGACGGCAGCGGTGGGAAAAACAGACCGTCGCCAGCGACCGTCTCGGCCACGGCCGAGCCGAAAACACCCGGTTCGACGTCCACCTGGAAGTCGTCCGGTCGCACGTCGAGCACCGCGTCCATCCGACTCACGTCCAGGCTGATACCGCCGCGGGAGGGCGTCGCGTTCCCTTCGAGGCTCGTCCCCGCGGCGTAGGGGGTGACCGGAACCCCTCGTTCGTCCGCCGCTGCGAGCACCCCCGCGACGTCAGCCGTCGATTCGGGCCACACCACGGCGTCCGGGCGAACCTGCTCGTCGTCGGGCGTTCCCCAGTCACCTGCGTGACCTGAGCGATGCGAGTCTCCGAACGAAAATTGGTTCTCGTCCAGTGGAAGGTCGCGGAGAAACGAACAGTCGTATGTCACGTGATGACTGTAGGCAACGGTGACGATAAATCTATTCCGCCGACGTCGCTACGGGGGAAATCGACTCGTGTCGACGTCTCCCCGGCGACCGTCGAGCACCGAAAACTGTTCGTCGCGTCGTCGTTCCAGCCAGCGGAGCAATCGCTCGGCCCACCGCAACTTCTCGCGTTTCGTCGCGTCCACTGCCGGGTCGTCGAAGTCCCATCCGAGGAAGACCAGTTCGGCCGCACCGAAGTGGTCTGCGAGGAATGCCGCACGGTCGCCGTCGGTGAACCCGCCGAAGTTATCGACGGGACCGCGGGGTTCGGCCTGCGTGGTCGCCAGGACGTGCTCCGTATCGAACGTCGGGAGGTGTTTCCGAACCGCCGGGACGTTGTCCCCGTGAGCGTGTGCCGCGACCGGAACTCCTCGTTCGGTCAACCGACGTGCCGTGTCCGGGTTCTTGTCGAGGTCGGTGACCATGCAGTCGACCTCGATACCGGCGTCGAGGAGGCGGTCCGTCGCCGTGGATGCCACCAACACGACGTCCGCCTCTCGTGCTCGCTCGAGTTCGTCGCCGAGCGATGGCCCCGCACCTGCGATGGCGACCGTCTTTCCGTCGAGTCCGTCGAATCGAGCGAGGTCGAAGGGGACGGCGAACGACGCCAGAACGTCGCGGGCACGTTCGTCTGCCGTACGAGAGAATCCGAAGTCGTCGAGAATGGCGGCGTACGCTGGTTCCCACTCGGCAAATTTCATCCGTCGCTCCGAAGAATTCGGGTGGCTGTGCCAGAAGTGCGCCCGACGAGTACCCCTACCCATAGAAACACTTCCGGCTTACATCCCGTTGTTCGGTCGTTCGACATAAGTCTTCCCGTCATTTTGCCTCCCGTCCGAGTACGTTCCCGATCGTCGCCGCGTCGAGCGTCTCCGCGACGTCGTGGGTGCGAATCACGTCCGCACCCCGTTCGACCGCCAACGCCGTTGCGGCGAGACTGGCCGGGAGTCGTGTCTCGGTGTCCCGACCGACTATCTCACCGAGGAAGTTCTTCCGGTTGATGGAGACGAGTATCGGACGCCCCAGCTCTCGCAATTCGTCGAGCCGACGGAACGTCTCTCGGTCGTCCTCGAGTGTCTTCTCCTCGCTCCACCCTCCGAACGCAGGGTCGAGAATCGTCTTCTCGGTCAGCGGTTCGCTCGCCAGTGCGTCAAAGATGTCGTCGACGCGCTCTATGGCACCTGGTCTGCGAATATTCTGTGGGCTCGCCATCTTCACCACGGCGGCGTCGTGGCGCTCGCATACCGTCGCCATCTCCGGGTCGGCGAAGCCACAAATGTCGTTCACCATGTCGAATCCCCGCGAGAGGGCTTCGTCGGCCACCTCGTGATAGCGCGTCTCGATGGAGAAGACGGCGTCACCGGAGATGCGTTCGATAGTGTCGACCGCCGTGTCCAGGCGATCGAGTTCCTCCTCGGCGGTGAGCACGTCGAACCGCTTGTTCGCCGATTCGAGTCCGACGTCCACGATGTCCGCCCCTTCCGAGACGAGTTTCGAATCGACGTAGTCGGCGGCCGCTGCCGGGTCGTCGTACACGCTCGGGTCGTACGGCGACTCTTCGCTGACGTTCAACACGCCCATGATTCGGGGTGGGTGTGCCGGCCCGATTCCGAGTCCTGCGGCGGAGACGTTCTGCATACTCGGACGAGGGGAGTGGAAGGATAAAAATCGGCCCTTTCAGTCGAGATCGGCGGCGGCTATCTCGTCGCTCCAGTAGAGGTCGCCCCTGTATTCGACCGGAAACGTTTCCAGTTCCAAGTGCGCATCGAGTTCGTTTGCAGTCAGGTCGAACAAGTCGGCGATTCCGGACCCGAGGTACCGCTTCGTCACGCGGTCGACGTTCACTCCGAAGTGACTGCCGATACCGTACCGGTGGGCAAGATACAACCTCACCGTCACGCGAAACGTCTCCTCGTCGTTTCGGGTGAGGTGGAGAAAGGGACACCCGAGAGCCTCCGCCTGACAGAGCGTCGTCCCTCCGTCACCGAGGGTGATGTACTGATGCCCTGCGAGCGTCTCTTCGCGTGCGATGGACAGCGCGACATGAAACGGGAATCCAGCGTTGAGCAGTCGGGCGAGGGTTCGACCGACTCTCGTGGCGGCCCGATTGGACACCTCCGAGAGGGTGACGACGCCGGTGTGACTGCCCTTCTCGACCAAGTTCGCCCCCTGTTCGTACGACCGACAGGCGTTGAGGAAGAACGCTCGCACGTTCACCGCGTCGAGACTCCGCGTGTCCAGAAGGCCGTCGACACACTGGATTCCACCATGGTCGACGTGACCGATGTAGTGGAGGAAATCGATGGGTGTTGCGAACTGTTCGCGGAGTTCGTCGGTCGTGAGGTCGTACGCGAGGTCGACGTCGTAGTCGAGCATGTCGCGGAATCCGTACGACTCCTCTACGTTCCCCTCCTCCCGCATGCTCTCGTCGTTGCAGACGACCTGAATCCGGACGGTCGGGTCGTCGGTCCGAACTGATTCGACTCTTCGACGCAACGATGCGACGGACGTCTTGTTGCTTCCCATCGGATACCCGTCACCGACCCACGCGTGTTCGACGCTCTCGAAGGGTTTCGGTTCGACTATCGGTGAACTCGGACCGACGTCGTCGGGGTCTTCGGCCGCGCTTCGACAGAACTCGGCCAGTGTTCGTGGTGTTTCGTTGACGGTGGATTCCCTCACGGGGGACGGACATCGAATCAGAGCGAGGTCGTTCGCCACGAACGGGAGAGCTTCGACGTTCTCGGATGTCGGCACAACGTCCGTGGTCAACGGCCACTCGGGGAGGTGGGGTTCGAGCGTCTCGAAGGGAACCCCGAGATACGCCGCGAGGCGCGCAGAAAACGGGGCATCGTAGAGGGCGGCGAAGTCGAGTTCGACCAGCGGTTCGATTTCACCGCGCTCGTGGAGATCGACCAAATAGTACCCCTCGGTTCGAACCACACAATCGAGGAACAACGCCTGTCGAAGGACGCGACCGACGGTCGTCTCGTAGCCTTCCGAACCAGCGAGCGAGTACTCGAACCCATCCGCGACCAGGGTGGGTTTCGGTCCCGAAACGACCGTCGCCCCGAGGTAGTACGCGAGCGACGCGGCCGGATACACGTACTCGCGCTCCGGCGGAAGGGCGAGTTCGACACCGGTGTTCGGCGGTTCGAGATCTTTCGGTGCCGAAAATTCGTCGCCGCGTTCGATGGCCAGCGGATGACCGCGCAAACTCGGATACGCTCGTTCGGGACTCGTGGTCTTCAGCCCCGACCCGAACAGCGAGAGTGCACGCATCGCGTCCTCGACGTCGTCCGTCACCGTAATCGTCCCTGCGGGG
The DNA here is from genome assembly GCF_054177595.1 of Haladaptatus ordinarius. Taxonomy (NCBI): domain Archaea; kingdom Methanobacteriati; phylum Methanobacteriota; class Halobacteria; order Halobacteriales; family Haladaptataceae; genus Haladaptatus; species Haladaptatus ordinarius. The sequence goes on from NZ_JBPEHH010000029.1 coordinate 5,082, forward strand.
CGTCGATGAAACGACCGAGCGCTGAGACGTACCGACCGTTCGCCGTCGAATTCGACGACGGTCGACTCGCCGTCCCTTTTTACTCGTACTTCGGATTCCAGAGCGACGTAGAGTTTAATCGGTGTCGATTCGAGTTCTATCTTTCTGCGAGGAGAGAATCCCGCCGTTCACGGCGGGAGTGAATCCGACAACTCTTTCACAAACCACGCATCGACACTACGGATATTTAAGTAGTATCGGTTCATAATATGATGGACACCGAGGCGGTCACACCGCCCACTCAATTGCACAATATCGGGACTCCGAGGCCCAGAACGTTCGAGACACCCTCTCGAACCGCTGTGGTGTCTCGGTCAGCAAGATAACTCCGAGTCCCATGCCGGGATAGGAGTAACGGCGGTGTGGCCCCGCCATCGGCCTATCATACCGACAGGTCGTCAACCAGCAAATATCCCAAACCAGCGGTGCGGTGCCGTGGGAAGCCTCGCCGCTTACGGCGAGGAGGAGGTCACATAGTATTCGTTCGATGGCACAGAGAGTTCTTCGACACTTAGGCCGAGCTGCTCGACAACGGTTTGCTCTCCGTTCCAGAAGTTGACCGAGATTTCATACGGGACGACGATGCGTCGCGTCGAGAACGTAACCGCAGAGTCCATCGGAAACGGAAATCCGTCCGTTTCGGTCTGCTGCAACGTGGGGGAACCAGACGTGTAGAGTTCGAACCGCACTTTCTCGATGGGGTCGAAAATCTCTACGCCCGGTGGGTTCGAAATGGGTTGGAACCTCGGCGACGTCGATTCGCTTTCGTCGGTCGGAAAATCGGCCCTAGTCATATTCGAACCCAGTTCGTCGTCTGGTCGTACTCCGGAACGTGCCAGCGCTGTTTCGGCACGAGTCCGTCTCCCTGGTCGACTTCGACACGGGCGTCGAACAGCGGGGATAGCTCCCGCACCAGTTCGTCGTCGTCCGGGAGGGGCAGGTGGTAGTGGGCCATACCGGAGACGCCGCGGACGAGCGCGGTGACGATTCGGACGAACCGTTCGACGTCGTCCCGGTCACACTGTTCGAGTGGCTTGACGAGCGAATCGAACGACAGGCGGAGTTCGGCCGGGGCGAGTCCGTCAGCCCACTCGTCGAAGAAACTGACGGCAGTCACGATGTCGGCGCGGAGTTCTCGCAGTCCAGTCGCGGTCGCAGAGTACAGCGTCGGCCCGGTCGGGGTCGAAATCGCACCGACGGCACGTTTGTCGGACCCCCAGCCGATAGCCCACACGTCCGCGTCGTCGACAGTCGTCCCGGGAGGAAGTTTCGCGCCTACGTATCGAGCAGACGCGTCCGTGAGGACGAGGACGCGCTTTCGCTCTTCCGTGGTGGCACCGAGTAGTTGTATCGTCGTTCGATTCGTCGTCGTCTCAGAGACTCGTCCGGATACGAGGATGTTACAACCCCGTTCTTTGAACTCGGAGAGGACTTCGTGGAACTCTGGCGAGTCGCCCCCTCCACGGAACGAAATCTCTGCATGACGCATTGGTACAAAACTGATGGAAGTGAACGTTGATAAAAATTTGGTTGCTGACGATTATCGATGGTAACTGACGGTACGGCTCGGTGAACGCACGATTCGACGCGATTCGCCGTCGGACGGACGTCCGGTCGGAGACACGCTCTTTTTGTTCTTCCGGTTGCTAGTCGAACGTGATGGGAAAAGTGAGTATCGGGCTTCGTGGCTGGCGCTTCGACGAGGAGGAAGTGTTCACCGAAGCGGGGGAGTACAGGCCGATGGACGAGATGTCCACCGACACGCAAAAGCGACTCGCGCGCCTGTCGGCCCTCGTCGGGTCACCCTGTGACGCCTGCTGGCTGATTCACGGCGACGAGAACTTAGAGCAGTGTAACGTGGTCGAAGTCGTGTACGGCGAACCGATGGGCGAGGTCGCCGTCTGTAAAGAACACGAGACGGACTTTCTCTTCTGGTACTTCGAGGAGGGTGGCGACGAGTTCCGCGGAAAAGAGGAACTTCAAGACGAGTTCCACGAGTGGTTCGCGGACGGCGGCCGTGCGCCGGAGGGATACGGCAACATGGAACACGTCGACACCGACCCCGACGACCTCCCGGAACCACCGGAACCGGACCTCGAAGCCATGAACGTCGAACTCCCCGAGGAAGAACGGGAGGAGATCGACCTCCGCGACGTGGACCTCTCACGAGAGTATCCGAAATGAAGCCCGCAGTCGCCATCGTCGAACCGAAGACGCCCGGCAACATCGGCACCGTCGCACGGGCGATGAAGAACTTCGGCATGCACGACCTGAAACTGGTGAACCCACCCGAGTTCGGGCGCGATAGCGACGCGTACGGGTTCGCGGGACAGGCCCGCGAGGACGTGTTGCCGAACTACGACGAGGTGACGTTCGACGAACTGGTGGCGAACTTTCACACGGTCGGGATGACGGCGACGACGAACGAAGATGCCAGACGTCACGTTCGTTTTCCGTTCACCACGCCCCGCGAACTGGCCGACAGTCTGGCGAGCGTCGAGACGGACACCGTCCTCATCTTCGGACGCGAGTCGGACGGACTGACGAACGACGAACTGTCGCGCATCGACGAGGTGTGTGCGATACCCGCCAGTGCGTCGTATCCCTCGTTGAACCTCGGACAGGCCGCAACCGTCACCCTCTACGAACTACGAGAACTGACGGTCGACGAATCCCAGCTACCGGACGTCGAACGGACGCGTGCCGACGAACGGGAGATAGAGGGATTCTACGAGACGTTCGCCGACCTCCTCGAGGTCGTCGACCACCCCGAGGTGAAACGTGACAAGTCGATGCGGATGATTCGGCGACTCGTCGGTCGGGCCCACCCGACTGGGAGAGAGATAGCCACGCTTCGTGGTATCGTTCGACGGGCGAATCAGCGCGCAGAGAGCCCTAACGCCGGTCGACGGACTCGGAACGATAGGTAACTACTTTATGTCGTGTCGTCTCAGTAACGAGTAACGATGCTGTCTGCCCTCCACTTTCACTCCCTCCCGCTCGGGACGCAGTTTACGCTGCTCGTCGCAGTCCCGAGTGTCGTGTTACTTCTCGTCGGAAAGCAGGTGTTTCTCCCGGAAGAGCGCATCACCACCCTGTTTCGAGATTTCCTCAAAACCGACTGGAAGTATCTCGGCGTCGCGTGGGTCGTCACGAACATCGTGAACACGCTCGCGTTGCACTTTCACGTTGGACGAACGTTCACGGGCGTCGTCTACGCCATCGAAGGAGCGACCGTGGCGACCTTCCAGGGTATCGCTTCGACGCCGCTGACACTCGTGTTCACCGCGGTTTACCTCGTCGGCTTCCCGTTCGTCGTCCTGTTCACGTACTTCAAACTGAAAGTACACGACGAAGAGGAAGCCAAGCGATACGCGCTGGCGTACGTCTTTCTCGTCCTGCTGGCGGTGCCCTTTTTCCTCCTGTTCCCGGTGAAGGTGTCCTCGCTCTACTTGACGACGGTCGAACCCCTGATGTACGAACTCGACCCCGCCATCCAGTACGGAATCCACTCGACCGACACGCTGGTCAAGGCGTTCCCCAGTCTCCACACCGGTCTGTCGGTGCTCGCCGCGCTGTACGCCCGGAAAGCCGACGCGGCCTACGCGTACACGACTGGCGTGCTCGCGGTGGCCATCGTCTTCTCGACGCTGTACCTCGGCGTCCACTGGCTGACCGACGCGGTTTTCGCCGTCGTCCTCGTCGCCTGTGCGTACACCCTCTCGCGCAAGGTCAGTGAACCACGGTGGTCGGTCGTTTCGCGCGAGGCGCTGGCAGCGGTTCGCCGGACCGCCGGTCGCTAGCGGAAAGACGCTGTAAAGACGGTAACTACATTTCGAGGCGGCTGTCCATTCGTGTACTCGTGCGATTGATACGGAAGCAGCAGTCAGCGTCACCAACAGCGCCACGAGGACGATATCGTTCGTCTCGTCTCGAACGAAAAGACACTCGAACGCGCTCTCGAAATCGACGACGATGGACTCCATCTCTGACCCGAAGTTCCACGAGACGACTCGCGTCGCGGTCGTCGCCAGCGTCCTCCTCGTGCTGCTCGGGGCACTGGCGTGGGCCAGCGGTCTACCATTCTTGTTCCCGAGTCTCGGTCCTTCTGCGTTCCTCCTCGCCTCGAAGGTCAGCGAACGGGTGAGTCAGCCCCGGCGAGTCATCGGCGGGCACGTCATCGGCGTCGTAGTCGGGTTGGTCCTCTATCACTTCGTCGCGCCCGGACTCTCGCTGACGAATCCAGCGCCACCGTTCTCGATGGCGGCACTTCGCCTCTCGCTGAGTGGCATCCTCTCGGTCGGCCTGACGACGGCCGGGATGGTCGTGACCGACCTGCGCCACCCACCGGCGTGTGCGACGACGCTCATCGTCTCGCTCGGTTTGCTGCCAAAACCGACCGAAGGTGTCGTCGTCATCGTGGCAATCACACTCCTGGTCGCGGTTCAGCAGGGACTGGCGTATCTCGAAACGGTGCCACCAGCACCCGACGTGTTCTATCGGGACGAGAGCAGCGAGTGAGAGTAAAACAAGCAGACAGAGGGAAAGTGAGCAGGCGAACTGAGCAGGAGAATCAGGCTCGCTGTTGAATCTCCTCGCGCAGAATCTGGCTGACGAGGTCGCCGTCCGCTTTCCCGCGAAGTTGGCCCATGCACTCACCCATCAGGCCCGAGAACGCCGCCATCCCCTCCGATTGGACCTGTTCTTCGTTGCGCTCGACGACCTGGACGACGGCTTCGCGGACTTCGTCCTCGCTGACGCCCCCGAGACCCGCTTCCTCGACGGCCTCCTCGGGCGATAGCTGTGGGTTCTCCGCGAGCAGCGTCAGCACGTCGTTGACCCCCTCTTTTGCCAACTCGCCGTCCGTGACGAGTTCGACGACGCCGAGGAAGTGTTCGTCCTCTAGCTTCTCGACCAGTACGTCGTCGCGCCGCAGTTCCGTCACCGTGCTCTCGACCAGTCCGGCGACGAACGTCGGGTCTGCACCCGTCTCGACCGCGCGCTCGAACAGTGGCATCCGGCGACCGTAGGCGACCTGTTCGGCGAGTCCGGCGTCGAGCGAGAACTCCGACTGATAGCGGTCGACTTTCTCGGTGAGCAGTTCGGGCGTCTCGACCTCGGTCGGGTCTAAATCGACCGGTGGGACGTCGGTTTCGGGGTACATGCGTGCCGCACCGGGGAGGGGTCGGAGGTAGCGCGAGGTGCCGTCCTCGTTCGCACCCCGAGTTTCCTCGGGCACGCCCTCGATAGCGACTCGGGCGCGGTCGGCGACGGCTTCGATAGCGCCATCGGCGATCTCGGGGCTGGCGGCCACGATGGCGACCGCGTCCTCGTCACCCGCATCGACCGACTCGCGGAGCGTCTCGACTTCGTCTTCGGTGACGCCGTAGGCCGGGAGTTCGTCGGTGTGGAAGATACCGCCCGCCCCGTGGCGCTTGGCGTGGTCGGAGAGTTCGGTGCCGAGACGACGGTCGGGTTGGATTTCGCGCCCGACGAGTCCGTCGAAGCCGAAGAGGGGGACCGCCGTGACAGCTCCGCCGTCGTCGAGTGCCCCCCGAATGACGCCGCTGTCGGTGTCCGCGAACACGTCGGTTACGTCCCGTGGCTCACCGACTTCCGCGTCACGCTCGCGGAGTTCGTCACGGATTGCGAGCAGTTCGACCTGTCGTCCGACCTCGAACCGGACGAGGTCGTCGATGTCGTCGAGACTCTGAACTCCTTTCATCTCCACACGGGCACCGTCCGCGATGGAGACGTTCACGTCCTGGCGGATGGTCCCGAGGCCGCGCTTTACGTGGCCAGTCGAGCGCAGGAGCATCCCGATTCGCTCGGCGGCCTCGCGGGCCTGTGCAGGTGAACTGATGTCCGGGGCGGTGCCAATCTCCACGAGTGGGATGCCGAGACGGTCGAGACTGTAGAGGACGCCGTCCTCGCGCTCTTCGATACGCTGGGCGCTCTCTTCTTCGAGCATCAGGTCTTCGACGCCGACCGCCCCGTCACTCGTCTGGATTTCGCCGTCGGTGGCGACGAGCGTCGATCGCTGGAATCCCGAGGTGTTCGACCCGTCGACGACGATTTTCCGCATGAGGTGGGCCTGGTCTATCACGTCCATGTCGAGCAGTTGCGCGATTTCGAGGACGACCTGTCGCACTTCTTCGTCCAGTCGGTGGGGTGGTTCGTCGTCCTCCTCTACGAGGCAGGTAGAGTCGTAGGCCAGATACTCGAACTCGCGGTCTATCTGGCTCTCTTCGAGGGCCGCCTTGTCTATCTCGCCGAGTTCGCTCCGCGTGGGATGGAGGTATCGACTGAAGGTCCGTGCCGCGTCGTCCGGTTCGCGAAGGTCGGTCGGACACTCGCAAAACAGCTTCGTCTCGGTGTCGAGTTGCTGGTGAATCTCCAGCCCTGCAACGAGACCGAGGTCCTCGTAGTCGTACTCGCTCATTGGTCGAACGTGAGACGCGGAGGGGTAAAAAACCGTTCAGTTCGTGTGGCTCTGCCGATGCGTCCGCAGAACTGGAAAGACGACTCCACGACCATCTCGAAAAGAACGTGACTACGCCATCCACCAGCGCCAACACCGACGACGAACCGAGAGTTCGTGTCTCCTGTGCGTGCCGATAACACGACCGGTGAGCGAGCGGATTGAAATATTCACCGTCTTATATATAAACGAAAGTAACATTACACAGAAAGTGCGTTTACTATTCCGAGGTGAATAGCGTAAAATATGGATGCAGCAACCGACTTATGCAAACGGTCGTCGACAATTTTCCGACCACGACTGACCCGTAGATTTAAAAGGAGAGAGGAACGTAACACTCCTATGACGGATTTACTGGGGGCACGTGATTTCGACGGTGAGACGCCGATTCGAGTTCTCCACGTGGACGACGACCCAGCTCGCCTGCGGCTTTCTTCGAGGCTCCTTGCGGAGCACCTCTCGGACGTGGTCGTACACACGGATACGAGCCCGACGGAGGCACTCAACCGCCTCGACGACGACCTCTCGGTCGATTGTATCATCAGCGACTTCGACATGGGTGTGATGACCGGCCTGGACTTTTTGGAGACGGTTCGTGACCGATACTCGAAGCTGCCGTTCATCCTCTTTACCGGTAAAGGCAGCGAGGAAATCGCGAGTGAGGCCATCTCTGCGGGCGTCACCGACTACCTCCAGAAGAGCGGTGGTGCAGACCAGTACACGGTGTTGGCGAACCGAATCGAGAACGTCGTCGGTCGCTACCGAGCAGAGCGTGCCGCGATGAACTACCAGGAACGGATGCGGAAAGTCTACGAACGAGTCACGGACGCCTTCTTGGCGCTGGACGACGAGTGGCGATTCACGTACCTCAACGGCCGGGGCGAGCGGCTACTGGACAGGACCGAAGAAGAAGTGCTCGGGAAGAAGATTTGGGACGAGTTTCCCGACGCTCTCAACTCCCAGTTCGAAGACGAGTATCGACGGGCGATGGAGACACAGGAACCGACGACGTTCGAGGCGTACTATCCGCCGCTGGACATCCTGTTTAAAGTCCACGCGTACCCGTCCGAGGGTGGGTTGTCCGTCTATTTCAGGGACGTAACCGAAGAGACCGAAATGCGGAAAGAACACCACCGCGAGAAAGAACTGCTGGAGCGAGTGTTCGAGACGAGTCCCGTGGGCATCGTCGTCATGAACGACAGGGGTGGAATCGTCCGCGCGAACAACCGTTCGGTCGACTTACTCGAAGTGACCGAGGAGGAGATCAAGAATCGTACGTACGATTCCTCGCAGTGGGAATCGACCGACGAGAAGGGAAATCCGTTCTCGGAGGGCGAACACCCACTGCTGAGGGTCCTCGAGGACCGAACGACGATTCGGAACCAACGAATCGGGTACGAGAGTTCGAGCGACGAGTGGCGTCTCCTCTCGATGAGTGCGTCGCCAATCGAATCGGAAGGTGGCGACCTCGAACGAGTCGTCGTCACCCTCGACGACGTGACCGAGCGCAGAGAGCGCCGGCGAGAGTTGGAGCGACAGAACGAACGACTCGAAGAGTTCGCCAGCGTCGTCTCACACGACCTCCGCAATCCACTCGACATCGCTCAGGTCAGAACCGACCTGGAGCGCCGAGAACGCGATTCGGAGCACCTGAAAGAGGTCTCGAACGCCCTCGACCGGATGAATACGCTCATCACCAACCTCCTGACGCTCGCTCGGCAAGGACAGGTGGTCGGTGAGACGACCCCGATCGACCTTCGAGAGGCAGTCTACGACGCGTGGTCGACGGCTGGAAGCGAAAGCGGAACGCTCGGCGTCGCCGACGACCTCCCGACGGTACGCGCCGACGAGAGCCGACTCCGCAAGCTCCTCGAAAATCTTCTCGACAACGCGGTGACCCACGCCGAAAACGAGCCACACGTCCGCGTCGAGGCGACGGCGGACGGCTTCGCCATCGACGACGATGGCCCGGGTATCCCTCCCGAGAAACGCGACCAGATATTCGAGGACGGGTTCTCGACCGACCGGGAGAGAACGGGGTTCGGACTCTCCATCGTGAAACGAATCGCCGACGCACACGACTGGTCGGTAACCGTGACCGAGAGCGAACACGGCGGTACCCGGTTCGAAATCGACGGCGTCACGACCGAGGAGTGATCACTCCCGACTCGACGGTTTGGATTCGGAGCCGTCCCGTGCCGTCTGTACTTTTCGGCATCGAACCTCTCGGCCGAGACGTCGAGTGACCAGTTCCCGGAGTTCACTCGCGTCGTCTCGGTCCACGTCGGTGGCACGGGCGTTCTGTCCACCGAGACCGACCGAACTCGCCGTATCGACGACGACCGTCGCCAGCCGCCAGCGGCGCTGGAAGAGCGTCTCCCGCTGGATGACCGTCTGGACGCGATAGTAGGGAACCACGTGCGTCGTCCTCCGCCAGAATCCGTTTCGGGTCACGACGTGTTCGTCACCAACGAAGTAGCCGCGATGTATCCACTGGTAGTGTCCGGCGACGGGAGCGAACACGACGAGAGCGGCGACTACGTACCAGAAATCGAGCAGCCCGGTGGCCCAGTCGAAACCGTACGCAACCGCCGCGAGCCCACCGACGACGAGAGCGTACCGGACGACGTAGCGGCGTCGAGTTCGACTCGGCGGTCGCTCGAACGTCGGGTCCTCGAACGACTCGAGCGAGTGTGCGAGTCCGAGGACTCGCGCACGAACCGCGATAGGGACGGCAGCCTCCGACCCGCCGGATGGGCCCTGTCCGGGTGCGTACCCCGCCGTCTCGACCGAGAGGGTCACATAGCCCATGTACCGCATGAGCGGGTTCTCACGGAGCGTGAGCGTCTGAATCTTGTCGAGTGGAATGCTGCCGTCGTAGCGCTGGAGCAACCCGCGTTCGTAGCGGAGTTCGTCTTCGACGCGCGTCAGGCGAAAGTCGTAGTAGCGCGCGAAGGTGACCATCGCGCTCGCCACCCAGAGCACCACCGCCGAGACGAGTATCTGAACGACCCCGAGCAGGAACGTCAGTTCGCCGAACGAGTCCGCGGCGTCGGTCAGGAACGGGACGACGAGGAAGACCAGACCGAAGACGCGTGGTTCGATCGAGATGGCAGAGAGCAACAGCAGTTCCTCCGAACTGATTTCGTACAGCAGTTCGGTCTCGGGTTCCGGTCGCGTGTCGGCGTCTTCGGTATCGTCTCCTCGCACGCCGCGCTTTCGGCGCTGAATCTCCCGCTGGAGGCGTCTCGCTTCCTCGTAGGAGACGAACCGAAGGCTCGCTTCCGTCCCGCCACCGCCCGCCGTTTCGAGACCGACGGAGGCGATTCCCAGCGTGCGCTGGACGACGTTTCGGTGAATGTCCACGTTCTGCACCCGTCGAAGTGGAATCTCGCGGCGGCGGCGCGAGACCACCCCGGAGTCGATGTCGAGCGAGGTGTCGGTGAGGAGGTACTCGAACCGCTGGTAGTAGGCGTACTCCCACCCGACCGTGAGCAACAGTCCGACGACGACGAGTGCGCTCACGAGGAGGACGTCGAGGGACTCCACCGCGCCCGCAATCGCAATTCCGACGAAAAACAGGGTCGAGGCGACGCTCACGCCCCGAGTAACCGCCCGGTAGGGAAGCGAGAGCGGGTGGAGTTTCATACAGCGTCCTCGGACTCGCTCTCTATGGCGAGGTTCCGAAGGCGGCGCTGGAGGTCGCTCGCACGTTCGGGCGTGAGACCGGGAATCGTCACGTCGGCCCCGCGTGACCCGGCGGTGTAGACGACGACGCTTCCGAGGCCGACCAGTCGCTCGATAGGCCCACGCTGGGTGTCCACGTGTTGTACCCGAACGAATGGGACGACGGTCGTGACGCGAGTGAACACGCCGCGTTCGAGATAGAGGTCCTCGTCACGGATTTCGAATTGCCAGACGCGGTACTTGAAGACGACGTAGACGGCACCGAACGCGAGTACGAAGAGGGCGGCGCCCCCGACCAGCCAGAGTGCCAGTTCGAAGAGAAATCGCTGGACGCCGACCAACGCGCCCCCAACCAGCGTCGCAGTGACGAGAACGCCCGCGAACCAGACGATTCGAACGCGGGAATCGAGTGTCTCCATACGTACACAACGAGTGAGATGCCGTATAAAGGTAGGCCCGACGTACCGACGTCCTCAGGAACGTACCGTCACCCTACCGCGTCGAAGGCGGTGCGTACCGGTTCGTTCGACTCGCTCTGATTCGATTCAGACGGCGTGGAACAAAGACGCCGGGAAACCGTATCCATCGTGGACAGCATGACCGAGAACTCGCCCACAATCAACCGTCGCCAGTTCGTCTCGGCGACAGTCGCCTCGACCGCCGTCCTCGGGGGCGTCTCGTCGGCAGGAGCGCTCCAGTCGAATGGGAACTCCCAGTACGCTATCGAACAGGACGGGAAATGCATCCCTATCGAACCACTCTCGATGTCGGGACTGCCTATCGAGCAGTTCTACGACTATCGCACGCCCGACACCGACCCCTCGTCGTACAAGTACGCTTCCTTCGGTACCGAGAGCCTCCAGCGAAAGAACACCAGCATCATGTTCCTCTACGAGGGACCGAAGGGCCTGAGCCTCGTGATGGTGCACGACAAACTGGAAGCAGGAAACGGCGGCGCGGTCTCGTTCAACATCACGAACCTCCCCGTCAAGGGGAAGTTCGTCGTCAAAGACGACCAGTACGACGGGCCGACGAACCGCGACACGTTCGACTACTCGAAACACCGCAACTGGAACGGCAAGGAGACGGCGACCGCCGTCATCCACTGGACGTGGCAGGGCGGTCGATCAGACGGCGCCGTCTACCGAGGACTCGGCGACGAGTTCGAGTTCACCATCCATCCGAAGTTCAACAAGAAGGCGCTCCTGTCGGACGTGGACGGAAACTACCAGGGGAACGTCGAGAAGTGGCAGGTGCTCTCCGGCGACGTGAACAACCCGACGCGCACGCAGTTGAACATGAACAAGCCGGTCAAGATTACGACCAAGGGATGTTCGGCCCAAGCGACGACGACCGAGAAAAAACAGACGACGAAGGAGAACGGCGGCGGAAGTGAGGATGAGACGACGACTGTCACGACCACGACGAATCCCTCTGACGTGAGCAGAAAGAACAGCAAATCGTTCTTCGATAGGCTCTGGGACGGCTTTTCTTCCGTGATAAACTCTGTCGTCTCGTTTTTCACCAACCTCTTCTAACCGGTTTCTGCGTTCGAATCCGGCTCTTTTCACCGACAGTCGAAAGAATCAGCGGCCGGTCGCGTTACTCGTCTCGCCCGAGGATTCCCCGATGGGTCATCGCTTCGGGGTCGATGATTTCGTCCGCCTCCTCCTCGCTCAGGTAGCCCTTCTCGACGACGACTTCACGCACCGTCTTCCCCTCTTTGAGCGCAGTCTTCGCGGCTTCTGCAGCCTTGTCGTAGCCGATGTGAGGGTTGAGTGCGGTGGCGAGCGCCATGCTCCCCTCGACCTGCGTCTCGCAGTGTTCGCGGTCGACTTCGAGTTTCCGGACGAACTTCTCGGCGAACACCTCGCTGGCGTTGGAGATGAGTTCGGCCGACTGGAGGAAGTTGTGCGCGAGCACCGGTTTGTAGAGGTTGAGGTCGAGTTGGCCCTCCGCCGCACCGTACTCGACTGCAGTGTCGTTGCCGACGACCTGTTTGTGAACTTGATTGACGGCCTCCGCGACGACCGGGTTGATTTTGCCGGGCATGATGGAGCTACCGGGTTGATTTTCGGGTTGGTCAATTTCACCGAGTCCGTTGCGCGGACCCGACGCCAGCAGCCGAAGGTCGTTCGCCATCTTGTTGAGCGACCCGGCAATCGTCCGGAGCGCGCCGTGCGCTTCGGCCATCGCGTCGTGGGCCGCTTGCGCTTCGAAGTGGTCGTCTGCCTCGCGGAACTCGACGCCGGTCTCCTCGCTGATGTACTCAGCCGCGAGTTCGGGGAAATCGGGGTGGGTGTTCAGCCCCGTTCCGACCGCCGTCCCGCCGAGTGCGAGTTCGCTGAGGTGGTCGCGCACGTGGTCGACGCGGGCGAGTCCCTTCTCGACCTGCGTGCGGTAGCCGCCGAACTCCTGTCCGACGCGAACCGGGGTGGCGTCCTGGAGGTGGGTCCGGCCCGTCTTGACCACGTCGTCGTACTCCGTTTCTTTCTCGGCTAACGCCTCGCGGAGCGTATCGAGGGCCGGGAGCACGTCCTTCTCGACGGCTTCGAGCGCCGAGACGTGCATCGCGGTCGGTATGACGTCGTTACTCGACTGGCCGAAGTTGACGTGGTCGTTCGGATGAATCTCGCGCGATCCGACCTCGCCCCCGTAGATTTCGGCCGCCCGGTTGGCGATGACCTCGTTTGCGTTCATGTTCGAGGACGTGCCCGAGCCGGTCTGGAACACGTCTACCGGGAACTGGTCGTCGTGCTCGCCCGCGATGACCTCGTCTGCCGCCTCGATGATGGCTTTCGCTTCGTCCTCTTCTATCATCCCGAGGTCGCGGTTGGCCTGCGCGGCGGCCTTCTTTACGACGCCGAGCGCCCGGATGAACCGCCGCCCGAACGTGATGCCCGAGATGGGGAAGTTCTCCACCGCGCGCTGGGTCTGTGCGCCCCAGTAGGCGTCGGTCGGAACCCGCATCTCTCCCAGGCTGTCCTCCTCGATTCGGTAATCATCGTCGCTCATACTTGGAGGGTGGTTGGGGGCGAGCGTAAAACCCATCGAAAGGAGATTCGTTCGCCGGTCGTCTCCGCGAAAGCGAGTTGATTCAGAAACGAACAGCGAAGTAAGAATTCACTCGTACCGGAATTAACTTAATAATAATCGTTAAGTGGCTCTTTCCAATTGGTACGGATACGTTTACGAGGCGTACCTATGTCAGACAATAGCAATGGAGACCTGTCGCGTCGTACGTATTTGAAACTGACTGGATTCGCTGGTGCAGCAGGCACCGCCGGGCTCGCTGGCTGTCTCGGCGGGAACGGCGACGGTGGCGGTGGCAGTGGCGACGGTGGCGGTGGCAGTGGCGACGGTGGTAACAAAGTCGAAGTCCAACACTGGTGGACGGGCGGCGACGGCGGTGCGGCAATCAAGGCACTGTTCGAGGGATTCGAGAAGAAACACGATGTCAAAGTCAAACCGAATCCCGTTTCCGGCGGTGCTGGGCAGAACCTGAAAAGCGTCATCAAAAAGCGCGTGCTCAACAACAACCCGCCGAGCACGTGGCAGGCGTGGCCGGGGAAGAACCTGCAACCGTACGTCGAAGCGGACAAACTGGAAAATATCGGCGAGTCCATCTGGTCGAACAACAAGATGAAGGAGGCCTACCTCGATGGGCCGAAGAACGCCGCGAAACCGGGCGGGAAGTTCGTGACGGTGCCACTCAACATCCACCGTCTGAACAACCTCTTTTACAACGTCGAGGTCGTCGAGAAGGCGGGTGTCGACCCCAAGAGCATCACGAAACCGAGCGACCTCGTCAGCGCGATGAAGCAGGTTGAGAACAAAACCAACGCGGTCGGGATGGCCCACCAGACGAAATCCGGCTGGTCGACGCTCCAGTTGTGGGCGACGATACTCCTCGGCGAGCACGGGAAGCAGGCCTACACCGGTTTCACCGAAGGAAATGTGAAGGAGAACCAGCAGGCGGTGAAGAACTCTCTCTCGATAGTCAAGCAGTACAAGAAACACTTCAACAGCGACGCGGGGTCGCTCGACTGGCAACAGGCCAACAAGAAGCTCATCAGCGGCAAGGCAGCGTTCATCCATCAGGGTGACTGGGCTGCCGGGATGTACCGCGGTCAGGATGGCTTCGAGTTCGAAAAGCAGTGGGACATGGTGCCGTTCCCCGGCACGAAGGGGATGTACTCGCTCGTCATGGACTCGTTCCCGTTCCCGAAGAACAACCCGACGGAGGAGGCGACCAAGAAGTTCCTGCAGTACCTCGGGTCGGTGGACGCCCAGGAGCGGTTCAACCCGAAGAAGGGGTCGATTCCACCGCGCACCGACGTGCCGAAGGACAAGTTCGGTCCGTTCCTCTCGCGCCAGATGGACCAGTTCAAGAACTCACAGTCCCAGCCACCGTCCATCACGCACGGGCTGGCGACGAACCCCGAAACGCTGACGAAGCTCAAGGACGCAGCCACGTCCTTCAACTCCGGTTGGAACGTGGACAAGACGTACGACCAGTTCGTCAAAGCGTTCCAATCGAACTGAGGACCGACGTCTGATTTTCCATGCAAGGAATACGTGAATCACTGAAGCAAGTCCGTCGTGGCCTGCGTCGTGTCCGTCGCTCCGACGATTCCACAGCGCTTCGCGCTGACGGCGGGACGGTAACCGAAGAGCGCAGCGAGACTGGACAGTCGATACTCCAGAACGAGTTCGTCCAGAGTCTCCCGTTCTGGCTCCCGCCGTTCTTGCTGATGGGCTTTTTCGTCTACGGCGCGATTGGCTGGAACCTCGTCATCTCCCTCACGGATTTCGCCTCGCTCACGTTGCCGACCTACGACCCGGCCACGTTCGACCTGGAGATGTATCGACGGGCGCTCTCCGACCCGAACTTCAGGACGGCGGCGCGGAACACGGTCGTCCTCCTCGTCGCGTTCACGACGCTCTGTCTGGTGGTCGGGTTGGCGCTCGCCATCCTGGTCGACCGGGAGATTCGGTTCGAGAACACGTTCCGAACCATCTACCTCCTGCCGATGAGCCTCTCGTTCGTCGTGACGGCGAAGGTGTGGGCGTGGATGTACAACTTCGAGAGCGGGATGATCAACATCACGTTCAGGCAGTTCGGACTGGACGCGCTCGCCCACCACTGGATAAGCGACCCGACGACGAAACTCGCGGCGGTCATCTTCGCGCTTATCTGGCAGTTTAGCGGCTACGCGATGGTCGTCTACCTCGCAGGATTGCGGGCGATTCCGGACGCACACTACGAGGCCGCGCGGGTCGACGGCGCGAGTTCGTGGCGGATGTACCGCCGGGTCATCATCCCTCAGTTGCGCTCTTCGACCATCGGCGCGGCGGTCGTGCTCATGGTGTTTGCGCTCAAGGCGTTCGACTTCCTGTACGTGATGTTCGGGAACAATCCCGGCCCGGCGGCGGACATCCTGGCGACGATGATGTTCCGGGAAGCGTTCGCCTCGAACAACTGGGCGTACGGGTCGGCAATCGCAATCGTCCTCTTCCTGATGGCACTGGCCGTCGTCGGTCCGTACCTCTACAGCGAGTACAGCAGAGGTGAACTATGAAGACGACGCTCGTCGAGAGATGGTCTCGAATGCGGGGAACGAAAGCGAGGTGGGCACGATGAGCGGCCCACCCGCCACGCCGGAACCGGAGCAACACACCCGCAGAGAGCGGGCCGCCGCAGCGTTCCGCAACGCAGGGCCGGGACGACTGGTGTTGTACCTCGGACTGGTCGCGCTGGTCGGGTTCTATCTGGCTCCGCTAGAGTCGGCCATCATGACCGCGTTCAAGACGAACAGCGCGTTCAACGAGACGCTGCCGTTCGCGCCGCCGGGTGCGGACGGGTTCACACTGGAACCGTGGCGTATTGCGATACGCAAACTCACCCACGGCATCACGAACAGCCTCCTGCTCGCCATTCCAGCGACGTTGCTGTCGGCGACGCTCGGGAGTCTCGCGGCCTACGGCGTGACGAACGTCGAGTGGAAGTACCAGATGCCCATCATCGCGCTGTTCATCGCGGGCATCTTCATCCCGTATCAGGCGGTGTTGGTGCCGCTGTCGCGGCTGTTCGCCATCGTGGATACACAGACGTTGCTCTCGCCGCTGTGGGGCTTGCCGCTGATGCACGCCCACTATGCGAACATCATCAACCTCATCGTCGCGCACACCGCCTACGGGATTCCCATCACGTTCCTGCTGTTCCGGTCGTACTACCGGAACTTCTCGGACGAGATGCTGGAGGCGGCCCGCCTCGACGGCGCGAGCGTGTTCAGCATCTACCGCAACATCGTGTTGCCGCTGTCGAAACCGATGTTCGCGGTGACGCTCATCTACCAGTTCACGCAGGTGTGGAACGATCTGCTGTTCGCGCTGGTCATCCTCCCCGGCGGTGCCGGGGCCGGTGAACCGGTGACCGTCGCGCTGACGAATCTCAGCGGTGGTATCATCCAGTCGTTCGGTCTGCAGATGGCTGGGGCGTTCGTCGCTGCGATACCGACGCTCATCGTCTACATTGCGTTCGGAGAACAGTTCGCAAAAGGAGTTGCAAGCTGATGATAGGGATTCATTCGACAGAACGGAGGTATCGACACGATGGCTGAACTCACACTCGACGGCGTGACGAAGTGGTTCGACGACGACGGCGACCGAATCGTCGCCGTGGACGACGCGAACGTCGAAATCGAAGACGGGGAGTTTCTCGTCCTCGTCGGCCCGTCCGGTTGTGGGAAATCGACCACGCTCAGGATGATCGCCGGTCTGGAAACGGTCTCACGGGGCGAGATTCGACTCGACGACAGGGTCATCGACGACCAACCGCCGACCACCCGCGACATCGCCATGGTGTTCCAGTCCTACGCGCTCTATCCCCACATGACCGTGCGGGAGAACATGAGCTTCGGACTGGAGGAGTCGACCGACCTCGCGGACGACGAGATACGGACGCGCGTCGAGGAGACGGCCGAGATGATGGGAATCGCCGACCTGTTGGACCGCAAACCCGGCGAACTCTCAGGCGGTCAGCAACAGCGCGTCGCACTGGGTCGCGCCATCGTACGCGACCCCGAAGTGTTCCTGATGGACGAACCGCTGTCGAATCTGGACGCGAAACTGCGTTCACAGATGCGAACCGAACTCCAGCGGTTGCAAGAAGACCTCGGCGTGACGACGGTGTACGTCACCCACGACCAGACCGAGGCGATGACGATGGGCGACCGCATCGCCATCCTGAACGACGGAGAGCTACAGCAGGTGGCGACGCCGATAGAGGCGTACCACCGACCCGCGAATCTGTTCGTCGCCGGGTTCATCGGCGAACCGTCGATGAACTTCTTCGAAACCACGCTGGAGGGAGACACGCTCGTCGGCGAACACTTCGAGTACCCGCTCTCGGAGGAGACGCGCGCCGAGCTGGGCGAGACGACGCGAGTCACCCTCGGTATCCGCCCGGAGGACATCGAAATCGCCGCCGTCGGGGATGGCGCAAGTGGCCCCCGTGGAAGCGACGACCACGACTTCCGCACCGTCGTCGACGTGGTGGAACCGATGGGCAACGAGAACAACGTCTACCTCCGGTTCGCCGACGCGGGCGACGGACACACGACGGAGCACAATCCGGCGGAGGGACAGCCGACTGAAGAGCGACGAACGTTCGTCGTCACGCTCGGCGGGATGCGAACCGCGGAAGAGGGTGAAGAGGTCGTCGCCCACGTGCCCGAGGCGGCGATCCACCTGTTCGACACCGACACGGGCGAGGCCCTACGCAACCGCGTGCTCGACATCTCCGAGGCGTCTGTGCCGAACCGCTGATCTCAGTCTTCCGCAGATTTAACCGTCGTACTCCTCGGGCGTGTACGTTTTCAGTTCGAGGGCGTGGATGTCGGTCGTCATGTGGTCGCCGAGCGCGTCGTACACCATCTGGTGCTGTTCGACCAGCGTCTTCCCCTCGAAGGCCGGAGAGACGACGAGCGCCGCGAGGTGGTCTTCGTCGTGACTCCCGCGTGGATGGGTCACCGTTACGTCGGCGTCTTCGAATCCCGATTCGATGAGTTCTGCGACTTCCGCTGCGTTCATGGAGAGACGTTGTCGGTCGAAGACCAAAAAGGCGGCCGGAATGGGTTTCGACCCGCGGACGTCGCATCGAGCACGTCGCTCTCGTTGCTCGCCCGCACCGCCCGGAAACGAGTTCGGAGCGGCCGTGGTGCCGTTCGAGAACACACCATTCAAACCCACCGACTCCGAATCCACGAGTTGGACTCGCCGATGAAACACCTTCCCAAACACCTCAGACCGCGCTGGCGCTACCTCGCGGTCGGTCTCGAATCGTGGCCCGACGCGGACGTCGACCGTCGGTCGTTCCAGCGGAGCGTCTGGTTCGCCGGACAGAATCTGCTCGGCGACGCCGGGAGCGCGGACGCGGACCTCAGAGTGTTGCGTTTCGCGTTCGAAGACGGCGAGGGCGAGGCCATCGTTCGCGCTCGGCGGGGGCACACCGACGACGCGAGGGCGGCACTCGCCTGCATCGAGGCGGTACGAGACGACCCCGTCGGCGTATTCGTCCGTGGTATAAGCGGGACGGTGCGGGGTTGTGAAGAAAAGTATTTAGGTCGCCGCAGGGAAGTTTCGGGAGAGAGAAGCGTCGTGTTCGCGGACGCAGAACGAACCGCCGTCGTACGGGACGACTTAATCGACGTGCGGCTCGATGGCGCGTTCGCAGGCGCGGCGGAACTCGATTTCGAGTGATACTATGCAGGGACAAGCCCAACAGCAAGCGTACGACCGCGGGATTACGATCTTCTCCCCGGACGGACGCCTCTACCAGGTCGAGTATGCACGGGAGGCCGTCAAGCGAGGGAGCGCCAGCATCGGTGTTCGGACGCAAGGTGGCGTCGTCCTCGCCGTCGACAAGCACACGCGTTCGCCACTGATGGAACGGACGAGCGTCGAGAAACTCCACAAAGCCGACGACCACATCGGCATCGCCAGCGCGGGCCACGTCGCCGACGCTCGCCAGCTCATCGACTTCGCGCGTCGTCAGTCGCAAATCAACCGACTGCGCTACGACGAGCCGATCGGCGTCGAGACGCTGACGAAGGAAGTCACCGACCACATCCAGCAGTACACGCAGGTCGGCGGCGCACGACCGTTCGGTGTCGCGCTCATCATCGGCGGTATCGAGAACGGAGAACCGCGTCTCTACGAGACCGACCCATCCGGCACGCCATACGAGTGGAAGGCACTCGCCGTCGGTGCAGACCGGGGCGAGATTCAGGACTACCTCGAAGCGAACTACAGCGAGAAAATGGACCTGGACGGCGGCATCGACCTCGCGCTCAGCGCGCTGGGGACGGTCAACGACGACGAACTCTCGCCTGCGGGCGTCGGTCTCGCCACCGTCGACGTCGAGAGCGAACGATACCGCATGCTGGACGACGAGGAAGTCGAGGGCTACCTCGGCGAACTCGACCTCCTCGAGGACGAGGAAAGCGACGAACCGGAAGAGTAACCGCGACGTTTTCTTCGGGAAACATCTTTTAGGTGGGCGTGTTTAGCTCTGGGTATGATATCACTGGAAGAGGCGGTGACGGCGCGTCTCGAATCGCACGGTGCGCGATTCGAGGTGCTCGTGGACCCGGACGCGGCGCTCGCTATCAAACGCGGCGAGTTCGAGGGTGACATCGAGGACGTCATCGCCGCAGAGGATGTGTTCGAGAACGCGAGTCGCGGCGACCGGCCCGCCGAAGAGGACCTGGAGACGGTCTTCGAAACGACAGACCCCCTGGAAATCATCCCCGAGGTCATCAAACGCGGTGAGATTCAGATTACGGCGGAACAGCGCAAGGAGATGCAAGACCAGAAGCACAAACAACTGGTCAATCGAATCACGCGAAACGCCGTCAATCCACAGATGGACAACGCACCCCACCCGCCAGAGCGTATCGAGAACGCCCTCGAAGAAGCAGGCTTCTCCGTCGACCCGATGGAACCCGTCGGCCAACAGGTCGACGATGCGCTGGACGCCCTTCGGCCGGTCATCCCGATTCGGTTCGACGAAGTGACCATCGCGGTACAGGTGCCGGCGAACTACGCCGGAAGTGCCCAGGCGCGGATTCGACAGTTCGGTGACTTAGAGCGCGAAGAGTGGCAAAACGACGGCTCGTGGGTCGGCGTCATGACGTTCCCGGCCGGGATGCAAAACGAGTTCTACGACCTCGTGAACGAAATCACGAGCGGAGAGGCCGAAACACGAATCATCAAAGACGAAGACGACCTACAGACGCGCTGATTCTAACGGCGTCTAGGTCGACTGCTCTTCCGGCGGCACAAACGGACCGACCGATACCGTGTAGAAGGCGATGGTCGCAACACGAAGGACGTAGGCGATGAGCACCGCGAGCGGGCTGACGACGACGCCGAATCCGAGGACGACGACGGGCGTGAGCGTTCCCGGGTCGAGGTAGGCACCCGAACTCGACTTGTAGAGCAGGGTGAGCGAGATAGTCGTCACGAACGCCATAGACCGGTGTACGCGAAGAACCGTGAGAGACGAGCGAGTTGCTGTTGGATGGCGAGCGTCTTGAAGAACTGGCGGGCGATGGCAATAGATTCGAGCAGTTCGAACACCTCTTCCAGTTCGGCGGGGGTCGGTTCCGAGAACTCGTCACGGAACTCGTTTCGCACGTAGCGGGTCGGTTCCATGAACTCGGCGTACTCGCTCCCCATCGTCTCCGAGAGGACGCCGACGGTGTCGGTTTCCTCCCGAACCGACTCGGTCAGTTTATCGGCGTACTCGGCGAGCGCTGACTGGTATTCACCGACCTCGCCGTCGAATGCCGACAGGTCGAGGCTCATGATTCGGTCGTGGATGGTCTCGGTGATGAGCGCCAGGGACTCGGTCGGGTCGGTGGGACTGGTCGAGCGGCCTGCTATCTGCTCGACGTTTCGGCGGAAGTCGACCGTTCCGTCGAGTCGGTCCGAGAGTTCGTTCGGCGACCCAAACACGCGCGAGAGGACTGAATTGGTTGATAGAGAGCGTCACCGTGATGAGCGTCAGCAGGCCGGAGGTGATCCCACTCGCGAGCAGGGTACGCATAGAGCTTTTGGGACCGACAGAGATGACGCCGACCCCGACCAGTACGGCGAGCACCGCGACGAAGCCGACGACGATACCGACGGTGACGACGAACCGATTACCCGAGAGGAGAATCCATTTTTCACCGACGTTCCGGGGTCACCTACCGACGAAGAATCGTCAATTATGGTATCGGGAGTATCGTCCTGGACTGGAAAAAACGCACGGCCGGGCGAGAAGAAATTTTTATCGTCAGGTCGTCTCGTACCACGATGGAACTACCGGAGGACAGGTCGCAGGTCGGCTGGTGGGCGTTCGCCATCGCGCTGTTAGCAGCACTGCTGTTCGTCGCGTACTCGTTCGTCGGGACGCTCGTCCTCGGACTGTTCGTCTACTACGGGACGCGACCGCTCTTTCGGCGGGTCACGACGCGAGTCGAGTCTCGGGGGCTCGCGGCGACGGCGACACTTTTGCTCGTCGCGTTGCCTGCACTGACGCTCGTCGGATACACTATCGTCGTCGGACTACAGGAACTCAGTCAGTTCACCGGAACGGGAGTCGAAACCTACTACACTCGACTCTTCCCCGGGTCGAACGAACCGCCGTCGTTCTTCTCACAGCCACGGCGACTGCTCAGCGCAGATCTCACTCGGTTTCGAGACGAACTCACGACCGCTGCGAGGTCACTCGGCGCAGTCGCGAACGGCATCCTTCATCTCTTCTTGGCCATCACGCTCGCCTTCTTCGCACTCCGCGACGGAAATCGCCTCGCCGAGTGGTTCCGCGACGAAGTGGGGGCGGAAAACCCCCTCGTGGCGTATCTCTCTGCAGTCGATAGTGACCTCGCCACGGTGTACTTCGGGAACGTGCTCACCGTCCTCCTGGTCGGGGTGCTGGCGACCATCGTGTACAACGCCTTCGCGACGTTCGCACCGTCTAGCGTGTCGTTTCCCATCCCGACCATCCTCGCTCTCATGACGGGACTTGCGACCTTCGTCCCCATCGTCGTCGGAAAGTTGGTCTACGTTCCGATTACTGCGTTTCTGGGGGTGCAGGCACTTCGAACCAGTCCACGACTCCTCTGGTTCCCGGCAGTGTTCTTCGTCGTCTCGCTCGTCCTCCTGGACTTGCTCCCACAGATGGTGGTTCGTCCCATGGTCTCGGGGCGCACGACCCACACCGGTCTCGTGATGTTCTCGTACGTGCTCGGTGGACTCCTGTTCGGATGGTACGGCATCTTCCTCGGCCCGCTCGTGCTCGTCCTCGTCGTGCAGTTCGCTGGAATGGCGTTCGGCGACCTCCTCCGAGGAAAATCCGTGACAGCGTCCTCGTCGCTCTCGCTCGGAACGGAACCTCCGGACGAACGGGACTGACATCGAAAAATCAGTTCTCGGGACGAACCGTTTCGCCCGGTCAGTAACAATCAGTAATCGAGGCGAATCTGGTCGTCGGTGACGGACGAGATCGCCTCTTCCTGCAGTGGGTACGTGTCCTCGTCTCTGTCGCCCCACCCGAGTTTCGATTTCACCTTGTCGGTGAGTCCCGGGTCGGGTTCGACGTAGGCCGTACCGTGTTCGACGTCGGAGACGATGCCGACTTCGTCGCCGTTCTGGTCTACGACTTTCTTCCCCTCGTCGTCGTCGGTGATCTCTGATACTGCCATTGCACCCTGACTTGGGCCTCGCCGTCGGTAGCCATCTTGGTTGCCAGTGCAGGTCCCTTATCCGACCACCGGAAACGAGGTGTCACTCGTCGGCAGGAAGCAGTGGATGGTCGTCGGGTGCGCGGGCACGTTTTCGCTGTACAGCGTCCCACTCTTCGAAATAGCCGTAGTCGGTCATCGTCGACATTCCGGCGATGGCAGCGCGTAGACTGAGACCCACCAGTGGAACGTCTGCAACCGTGATGACGACGTCTGCCTGTATGACGGCCCCATCCCGGAGGAGCACGTCGAGTAGGTCTACGACGGCGTGGTCGTCTTTCGTCGGTTTCATGCGTCGAGTTCCGGGGCGAAGGAGTAGGGCGGCCACGGGCCCGTAAAGCGCACTTCTACGCCCGGTTCTGCCGCGATATCGTCCAGGACGCTCCCGACGTCTGTTTCGCGTTCCTCGTGGGCGAGGAACGCGACCTGTACGACGGAGTCTGGCGTGTCGGAACCGAGGACGCTTCGCTGTGAGTCTACCTCATCGTACTCCCGAACGAGCGGTTCGAGGTCGTCTCGGAGGCGGGTCGCCAGCCGCTCTTTCCGCGCCTGCCGGAGGTCGCCGAGACGGTTTTCGTACTGTTTTTCGAGCATGAAGGCAGTTCCCTCGCTCGCGTCGTCGATTCGTTCGCGCAAGTCGGCCAACTCGTCGTCGTCCGATTCGAGTTCGTCACGGACGCGGTCTTCGTCCCACGTCACGCCGACGCGATACTCCCAGTGGCCCGAGAATTCGGCGAGATACGATTCGAGTTCGTCGTGCTGGTCGGCCACCCACGCTCGCACGCGCTCGTCGTCACCTTTCAGGATGGTGTCGAAGCGAAACGGGAGCGGCGTCCCAAACGTCTCTCCGGCACTGTCTACGACCTCCTGATGAGTCAGAAGCCACTCACGCACCGTCTCAAGGTCGTCCGAGTCGTAGGGCGAATCACAGGCCTGGACGACGACGCCGACGCCGTCTTCGCGGACGATGGAGATGGGTTCGTCGTCGATGCCGGTCTCCGAGAACTCGGCGTCACCGGTCGAATCCACCACGCAGTAGAGGTAGCGACCGTCTTCGAACTCCGTGTCGTCAGGGTCGTCCGTCGTGGTCTCTCCTGCAGTCTTCGTACCGTCTTCCATCGTGGTCTCTCCCGACTCAGTCATCACGACCCTCCAGACCCGGTTCGCGCTCCGAGAGGTCGACCAGCGCTTCGGTGAGCAAACTGTCCAGGTCCTCGCGGAGGTCGTCTACCTCGCGCTCTATCCCTTCGGACTCTTTCAGACGGTCTATCTCATCTTCGAGCGCCGCCAACTGCGACCCGAGTCGTTCTATCTCCTCTGGCGAGAGGTCGTCGCACTCCATCCGACGAACCGCCTCGCGCTCCAGGGCGTCGACCAGCAACTCGACCAGCGTGACGACGAGTGCGACGAGGCCACTCTGGGCGTCGTCACCGTCGATTTCAATCGTGCTCATTCTCGGCAGACACCTCCTCTTCCGCTTTTTCTGCGTCTCGGTCTTCCTCTTTCGTTTCTTCGTCAGTCTGGT
The DNA here is from genome assembly GCF_054177595.1 of Haladaptatus ordinarius. Lineage (NCBI taxonomy): Archaea > Methanobacteriati > Methanobacteriota > Halobacteria > Halobacteriales > Haladaptataceae > Haladaptatus > Haladaptatus ordinarius. Next base: position 29,608 of record NZ_JBPEHH010000029.1, read on the forward strand.
CGGCGTCTTTCGCTTCGTCGGTCTCCGCGTTTTCCTCGCCGGATGCTGCGACCGTCATCACCGTCTCGGATTCTTCTAGGGGTTCTCTGCCCGACGCTTCTTCGACGCGTTTCATATCGGTACCCTCCGGGAATTCGAGTCCATACTCCGCGGCCGTATCGAACGAGGCGATGGCGGCCCGCAGTTGTACGCCGAGGAGTTCCGTCTCCCCGACGGTTACCACGATGTCGGCGTTGATGACGACGCCCTTCTCGAGCAGGAGTTCGAGCATCTCCGCGAGGTCGGACTGATTGCGCGTCGGTCTGGTCTCACTCATCTGAGTCCTCCTCAAACCGGTCGCCGTAGATTCGTTTCATGTTCGGTGCGGACGAGTGTCGCGTCTCTTTCGGAACGGTCGAGAACTTCTTCACGCTCAACCTGTCCATGCGTGACCCTGCCGCGGTGGAGTACGCGGTCGGGTTGCGTGAAGACGGTTGGCCGGGGCCACCGTGCATCTCGTTTTCCGCTTTGACCTCGGCGAGTTGGTTACGGGTCTTCCGCAACTTCTCGCGGAACGTCTCTACGCTGTCGTGGAGTTCCGACTGAATCTTCGACTCGTACAACTCCGACTGCATCTCGTCGTCCACGTCTCCTGCTCCCACACTGCCACCTTCCATATCGGCGTCCGCTCCCGACAACATCCCGTCGTCGTCCGAATCGTCGTCCAGGTCATCGACTGCGTCTTCGAACTCACGTGCCTCGCGCCAGACCTCGCGCATATCTGCCGAATCCCACAGTTCTTTTAGGTTGAGTGCCTGGTACAGCCCCCACATGTCGATGACCTCCTTCGGGTCTCCTTCGGAGATTGCCTCCGGTACGTCCTCCACGTCGATGGCTTCGGAGGCGTCGTCGGCGTCGACGACATCCGGAACGTCGCTGTAATCTATCTCGTCGAGGACGTCCTCTCCTTCGTCTAACACCGACCAGAGGTTCTCGGCCTCCTGTATGACCTCATCGAACGAGTCGGACGATTCGAACGCCGATTTGAGTCGCCTTACACCCGACTGTACCTCTTCCACGAACGTCTCCATTTGGTCGTTATCCATCTGGTGTCTCCCCGAATCGTAGTTCGAGTACATGGTTGTTGAACGACGCCGACGTGATTTCGGTTTTCTCGCCTGGCAGGCTGAGACGCTTGATGTAGCGTTGGACGTCCCGAATTTCGACCGTTCCGGTCTCGTCGTCGAACCTGACGGAGAGGTCGTCTTCCGACACGTCCGGCAGGTCGATGGTGAGTATCAGTTCGCCGTCCACTTCGCGTACGTCCGTCAGGTACTGCTTCCGGCGTCGATCCCGGTTTTCCTGTCTGCTGTGAGTCCGTCCCGGTCCGATGGAGTCGAACGTCACCGTGTAGTTGATTCGCCCTCCGTCGCCGTCGATTCGTCCGGAGCGCGTTCTGGGCGTGTCCGCTTCCGCGAGCGTGTTCGCCAGTCTGACTATCTGTCCAATCAGTCCCATTATCGTTTCACCTCGACTTTCCCGTTCCGTAATCGCTCGTGTACGTCCTCGGCGACCGCAAGTTGCTCTTCGAGATCGCTCTTTCGGGTCTCGTACTCCTCTTCCGACAGTTCGCCCAGCTCGTACAGCATCTGCGTCTCTTTGAGTTCGTCCTGGATTCCCTCCACGTCGTACATCTCGTCCAGCGCCATCGAGTGGAGGATATCGATGAGCGAGACGAACGGTTTGACGAGGAGGTCGTCCACGAGAATCATTTTTGTGCTCCGATCTGGATGTCGACGAAGTTGTACGGTGCCCAGGGCCCGGTGTACTGGACCGTGAGGTCGTCGTACTCCTCGCGTACGTCGTCGACGACCTCGCCGAAAGCCTCGCGGTCGTCCTCGGCGACGAGGTACGACCGGTTCAACACGAGTCGGTCGCTGAACAGGTCGTCGTCCGTCTCGCCCGCCGCGAGTTCCGACAGGCGGCCGCCCACGTCGTCACGGACTTCCTCGCGCGGCAATTCAGCGTCCTCGTCGGCGACGAGTTTGACGCCGAGTTCGACGTGTCCGTCTACCTCGCGGAGCGATTTCCTGAACGCCCGTCTCGCACCGCGGAGGACGGTCTTCAGGGACCGATTGTCCTTGAACGCCATTCCGAACTGCATCGGGACGACGGCGTCCACGTCGTCTCGTTCGAGTACGCGGCGGAGAATCTCGTCGTGTGCTTTACTGTCCTCGTCGGTTCGCTCGGGTTCGGTCGTGTCGATATCCGAGACGACGGCGGAGAGGGTCCGATAATCGACGGTGTACACCCTTTCTGCGTCACCTACTGCGTCGGCCTCGAATTCGAAATCGTTCTGTTCGACGACTCCGTAGACGTATCGGTTCGAACTCATCGTTTTGAAGACGGCAGTGTTTCAGTAACTACACTTCCTCTCTCTCAACAACGAATGGACGTGATGGGCGCTAATAAGTCGTGTGGCGGAAACAGCAAGCATACGCCTCGTTCGTCGCAAATCGAGAGAGCTGTGACGTTGTACTACGGTATCACTTCGCAGTTTTTCTCCGTTCGAGTTCGTCTAGTAATTCGTTCGCCAGCGACTGAAGGTCTTCGTCGGAGAGGTCTGCGAAATCGAGACCGTTCTCGACCACCTCGTTTGAACCGCCTTCGGCTTCCGCTGCTATCGCTTCGTCCGTCTCGTCTTCCTCTCCGCTCGACTCCTCCGCAGACCCCTCTCCTTCCTCGCTCGCTTCCGACTTCGTGTCCTCCCCATCGCGTTCACTGCCCGATTCGCTGGCCGTGTTTTCACTCTGTGGGATTTCGTCGCCACTCCCGTCGTCGCTCCCGACTGCGGGTGTGTTGGCGAGTATCTGTTTCGCCTCCTCTTTGCTCACCTCGAAGGCTTCCTGAACGCGCTGGCGGACGAGTCGTTCACGCGAATCGTCGGGCGTCTCGGGTTCGTTGCCGCCGTGACGACCTTCGAAGCGCGATATCACCGACTTTCCGAGTTTGCGTCCGACGACCATCCCCAGTCCACAGCCGACCAACCCGCCGAGTTCGCGCCCTATCGTCTTTCTGTCGTCGCTCCCCTCGAAATCGACGAGTTCGTCGAACAGCTGTTCGACGGTCGCTTCTTCTTGCAGACTCTCTTCGAGTAGTTCCTGTATCGTAGCTGTATCGCGGTCGGTCATACCTCCTCCCGTTCGTCTATGGCGAATATCTCTCGCTGTTCCCCCAGGTTCCCGCGTCGATACCGACCTGCGCGACCGTATCCTCGGACGTTGCCGGTCGAGTCGAGGCTGATGACGTACCGGTCGAGGATGTCCTCCGTATCGGGAACCGATCGGCGTTTTACCACCTCTGCGACCACTCGCCACCCCTCTTCGTGACGTTCGACCTCGACGATCCCGTCGAGCGGTGCGCCCGTGAGGTCCCCTGCGACAGCTCGGCCGACGTCCCGGGCATCGACGACGTCTATCGCGTCGTCCGTTTCGCGCACTTCACCAGCGGTATCGTGTTCGGAGTCCTCGACAACATCGGTGAGTTGGTCGATAACGTCGTCGAACTCGTCGACGCTGGAATCGTCCGTCTGTTCACTCATACACTCCCCCCTACGAGCGTGTCGGGACCGACGGCAATAACTCGTGTGCCCTCTGGGATGGTTTCTCTGAGGAACCGTTTCGATGTTCGGTACTTGGCAGCGGCACAATGGCTGATTTCGCTGACGCCACCTCTCACTACTTCTAAATCATAGTCCATTCCAAATACAGAGTCGTATAAAAACTGCTTGCATCGACGGCCCCAACCGTCAAATGGTGTTCGACTCTCTTTGTAGGTACAGGGAGACATTCCCGCTGATTACGATGGTACGAGCAAACCCCGATACCTCAAGTCTCGCGGAAGTGTTGGACCGCATCCTCGACAAGGGCGTCGTCATCGACATCTGGGCACGCGTCTCCGTCGTCGGCATCGAAGTGCTGACGGTGGAAGCCCGTGTCGTCGTGGCGTCCGTGGACACGTTCCTCCACTACGCCAAAGAGATGTCGAGGCTGGAACAAGCCACAGCAGGCGACGAGGTCGACTTCGAAGAAGTCGACGTAAAGGCGACTACGTCGTAAGCATCCGGTGAGCCATGTCGGAAGCCGACCAGTGCCGGGCGCTCACGGAGTCCGGTGACCGCTGTACGCGCCCGGCACAGGACGACGGATTCTGTTATCAACACGATTCCGACAACGAGACCGTAAACGACGCCAACGGACAGGAGGAAAACGACGTGAGCCAAGATACTACGACCGAAAGCAACGAGAGTGAGAGCGAGGAGACGAACGACTTCGACGTGATGGACGTCCGGGAGACGATAGAGGACGTGGCGTCCGACCTCGTCGGCCATCCACTCGACGGCATCATCGAGATTACAGAGGACGACGAGGGCTGGGAAGTCGTGGTCGAGATGGTCGAACGGAGTTCGATTCCCGACACACAGGACATCCTCGGACAGTACGCCGTCTCACTGAACGAATCCGGAGGAGTCACGGGGTATCGGCTCAGAGAGCGGTATCGGCGCGGTGACGAACAGGAAAGATAGATTATCCTTTTCTGAAGCCGAGCATGAAACCGCCGACGAATCCGGCGCTCACGGAGAGCGTCGAGAGGAGGGTGGCGACCCACGATGGGGGAGTCCCACTCTGGGCCGCTTCGCCCGTCTTCAAGAGTCCGGCGGTGAGTTTGTCCCATTCGACGGTCAGTATTTCACGCGATTCGAGGAATTTGAACAGGGCGAGTTCGAGTCCGACGATGACGGCGATGAGCTTCGCCACCTTCTTCGCGGCGAAACCGATGATTCCGCCGATGAGGGCACCGCTTCCGAACTCCAGTCCGAGTATTTGGGGATCTATTCCGATTTGCATTACCCAATTCAGCACATCAATAGGTTAAGAATTTTGTGGTCTTTTCGAGGAAAGAGGTTGCTATTCGGCAGCAGTCTCTCGAACGGTTGACGTTCGATACGTGATCGGGACAGGACCTGTCGCTGGGACCAACTCGAACCGTCGACCCCACCTGGCAGGTCGTACACCGCCGCGACCCGAAGACTCTCGGCGGGAGATTGAAGAACCCCGGTGGCGTACGGGCGAACGTGCACGGAAATGCGGCACAAATCGGAGTGAAGAGCCGGCACGGCTGACGTGGTCGGCATCGACATCAGTGGTCGCCACGAAGAGGCGGGCGAGTACCTGATGGTCGCTGCCGCCGTCCACGCTACCGTCGGGACGACGCGTCTTCACTGCGTCGAAGGGATGGGGTTCGCAATCAGCCGCGAAGAACCGACACTGACCGCCGTCACCGGAATCGTCGGCGACGCCCTCGACGAACTTCCCCGTCCACAGACCGGGCCGGTGGTCGCCGAACCCGGAGAATTCTACGAAGAACCCGAGTGGATGGTCGAACAACATCTCGAACTGGAATTTAAGTACGTCGAGAGCATAGCCGAACGTGAAACCGTGCAGGCCGCACACCACGCCGCATACGCCGCTCGCAAACTACTCCTATGAAAGCGATATTGGCAAAACGAGTAGACGCTGGAACTGCCGACACTACCGAACTACGAGACCTGACTCGTGCCGCCGGGTACGACATCGTCGCCGAGTTTACCCAGTCACGCGAGGAAGATGCAGCGTTTCAGTTCGGCGAAGGAAAGGTGATGGAACTCGTCGACGCCGTCTCCGAGACGGGGGCCGAGTTGGTCGTCTTCGACAACCAACTCGGGCCGTATCAGACGTACAACCTCGGCCAGCGGCTCCCCGACGGGACGCGCGTCATCGACCGATTCCGACTCATCCTCGAAATCTTCGGGCAACGCGCGCAGACGCGCAAGGCCCAGTTACAAGTCGAGTTGGCCGAACTGCGCTACGAACTACCGCGAGTCGAAGCGAAGACGAGTCTCGCGAAACGCGACGAGCGTCCCGGATTCATGGGTCTCGGCGAGTACGACGAGAGCCACGAACAGGACATCAAAGACCAGATAAGTCGCATCAAAAACGAACTCGACGCCATCGCCGACAAGGAGGCAGACCGCAGGCAGAAGCGGCGGGAGTCGGGATTCGACCTCGTGGCGCTCGCGGGGTACACCAACGCCGGGAAATCGACCCTCCTCCAGCAGCTCGCAGAGGAGCTAGAAATCGGCGAGAACGACGAACTCCACCCCGACCTCGACCCGACCGCAGAGGCCGAAGACCGTCTGTTCACGACGCTCGGGACGACGACGCGAAAGGCGTCGTTCGACCGACGGAACGTGCTCGTCACGGATACGGTCGGGTTCATCAGCGACCTCCCACACTGGCTGGTCGAATCGTTCAAATCCACGCTCGACGCGGTGTACTTCGCCGACCTCGTCTTGCTCGTCGTGGACGTGAGCGAACCCATCGACGACATCCGTGAAAAACTCGTCACCTGTCACGACACGCTGTACGAGCGCAATCAAGCGCCCATCGTCACGGTCCTGAACAAAATCGACGCCGTGAGCGACAAGGAACTGGAAGAAAAACGGGAGGCGCTCTCCGCGCTCGCACCGAATCCCGTCGCTATCAGTGGCATGGAGGGCCAGAACGTCGAGGAGTTGAAACGACGTATCGACGTGGAACTCCCCGACTGGCAGTTCGAGCGTCTCGTCATGCCGATGACGGAGGGCACGATGAGCGTCGTTTCGTGGGTTCACGAAAACGCACACGTGGAGGACGTCACGTACGTCGACGACGAAGTGGTCGTCGAGTTCGAAGCCAGATCGTCTATCGTCCAACAATCGAGGGCGAAAGCAAGCGACTTGACGGCCGCACCGTCGGCCTAGAGCATCGAAGAGAGTGATACGGGGCCATCGGAGCGAATCCACGCACAGTGGTTCTTCTGGTCGTAGATGAGCACAGCGTCGTCTTGGACTTCCAGTTCAGCGTATCGTTCGTCGTCGCCGCCGTGGCGGGGGTCGTCTGCTTCGTTCGTATTCGGGGTCATACCTTCCTGGTTGTAGGTCGTTATCGACTTACTCTACGGTAGCAGGTAGCAACCCGATACTGATAAATGTTACCAATTGCCAAGGTTCCGCAGTTACCCCTGGGTCAGCAGGGGATACAAACATTTCGGTGAACGTGAACGGAGGAGTGTGGCGTCGCCGTCGGGCCGGGAACCGACCGTTCCGGTCGTGAGTTGATATTTTTCTCAGGATATATAACGAATGACACTGAATGAGAACTATGCTTGGTGATAACAGCATACAGGCGGAGAACATTCCGGAGGAGAAGTTCCCACCATCGGAGACCAGAGCAGACTGTTTCCACGCGCTGCCTGAACTCCATTATCCCAAGTCACTCAATGCGGCGGTCGAACTGGTCGATAGACACGTCGAGTCGGGACGAGGGGAGAACGTCGCCATCTACTTCGAAGACGAGACGATAACCTATGGCGACCTTCGAGAACGAGTCGACCGCCTCGGCAACGTACTCCTCGACCTCGGTGTCGAACCGGGGGACCGGGTCTTCGTCCGATTCCCGAATCGACCCGAGTACGCGGTATCGTGTCTCGCGGTGCAGAAAATCGGTGCCATTCCCGTCCCCTCGATGAAACTGTTGCAGGCGAAAGAGTGCACCTACGTCGTCGAAGACTCGGGAGCGACGGTCGCGCTCGTCCACGACGGACTCCTCGAACCGGTCGAGGCCGCGAACGAGGCGTGTGATTCGCTCCGAGAGATAGTCGTCGCAGAGCGCGAGGGCGTCGCCCACAACTGTCACGATTTCGACAAACTCGCGGCCAAGGCCTCGCCGGACCTCGACGCAGCGCCGACACACCGAGACGACCTCTCGATGATCGCGTACACGAGCGGGACGACCGGCCGCCCCAAAGGGACGGTCCACACGCATCGACAGATGCTCGCCATCGTGGACGGCTACGCCCGATACTGCCTTGAACCGACGGAAGACGATGTCTTCTCGGGCAACCCACCCATCGCGTTCACGTTCGGGTACGGCGTACTCGTCGCGTTCCCGCTCCGATTCGGTGCGAGCACCGTCATCGTCGAAAACGCGGAACCGATAGACCTCATCGAGACCATCGACGCGTACGGCGTGACGGTTCTCGGGTCCATTCCGACCGCCTACAACCAGATGCTAAACGAGCACGGCGAGGAAATCGAGACCGCAGACCTCTCGTCGCTGCGCGTCGGTATCAGTGCTGGAGAACCTTTGTCGCCGTCGACGTTCGAGCGGGTGAAATCGTCGTTCGGCATCGAACTGCTCGACGGACTGGGATCGACCGAGATGCTCCACATCTTCGTCAGCCACCGAATCGGCGACGACATCGACCCCTCGGTGACTGGCTACCCCGTCCCGGGATACGAGTGTAAGGTCATCGACCCCGACACCGACAACGAACTCGACGTCGGCGAGGCCGGACTGCTCGCCATCAGGGGGCCGACCGGCGTGACCTACTGGGGTCGCCCGGAGAAACAGGAACTGGCGGTTCGAGACGGGTGGAGCCTCCCGGGTGACGTGTTCGTTCGGACCGAAGACGACCGGTTCGAGTACAAGTCGCGGCGGGACGACCTCATCGTCTCCAGCGGGTACAACGTTCCGGGCCCGGAGGTAGAGTCGGTGCTCCAGGAACGCGAGGAGATTTACGAGACGGCGGTCGTCGGCAGTCCCGACGAAGAGCGCGGGATGGTCGTCAAAGCGTTCGTCGTCCTCGCCGATGGGTACGAAGCGAGCGACGAACTCACGACGACGTTCCAAGACCACGTCAAGAGCCAGATAGCCCCGTACAAGTATCCTCGCCGAATCGAATACGTGGCCGAACTTCCGAAGACCGAGACTGGAAAGATACGACGGAACGTCCTCCGAAATCGTGAGCAAAACCGCTGAAAGTCTCCTGAGAACGGTCCGACGGTGGTCAGGGCGCGTAACGTTCCGTTCTCCGTCTGCTGTGGTGCCGAGAGGACCGCTCCGATTCGTCCGTTCTGCCTGCTGATAGTACTTGCTACGTGGTAGCATTCACCGATAATTATAGGACGCTGTAGGTGCCAGATGGAAAACATATAAATGCACGTTGGAATCGGTCTCCCGAACACGCTAGACGGCGCCGACAGAGAACTGATACTGAACTGGGCCGAGTGGGCCGACGACGGCCCGTTCACGAGTCTCGGCGTGTTCGACCGACTGCGATATCACGGTCTCGCCCCGGTCGAAACGCTCGCCGCGTGTGCGTCCATCACCGACGACATCGAGTTAGCGACGACGATAATCGCGGGACCGCTCCGGCGCAACGCGACGTTGGCGAAACGGGCCGCGACGCTCGACGTCCTCTCGGACGGTCGGCTCACGCTCGGGATGGCGCTCGGAGCGCGTAAAGACGACTACGAAACCGCTGGCGTCGAGTATGGGAAACGTGGACGCCGCTTCGACCAGCAACTGGCGGAACTCCGCGAGTACTGGGACGGTGAGGAGGTCGGCCCCGACCCGGTCCAGGAGGGCGGGCCGACGGTACTCGTCGGCGGCGACAGCGACAACACGTACCGCCGTCTCGGGCGGTTCGCCGACGGCTACATCCACGGTGGCGGCCCACCCCACGCCTTCGCTCGGCAGGCGGAACGTGCCCGTGCCGCGTGGACCGAGTGCGAACGACCGGGCGACCCCGAACTGTGGGGACACGGATACTACGCCCTCGGTGGTGAGGATGCGGCCGAACGAGGACGGGAGTATCTCCTCGACTACTACGAGTTCACCGGGCCGTTCGCCGAGCGCATCGCCGAGGGTCTGCTCACGACGCCCCAAGAGGTGACGCAGTTCGTCCGTGGGTACGAGGACGAGAGCTGTGACGAACTCGTCCTGTTCCCGACCGTCGCCGCCCCGGAACAGTTCGACCTGTTGGCCGACACGCTCGGCGACACGTGGAACGGACGTGATGAGGCGTGAAACTGGCCGTCATCGGCGGCGGTCCGGGAGGGCTGTACGCCTCACTGTTACTGAAAAAGACCTTCCCGGAGTGGGACGTCGCCGTCTACGAGCGCGACCCGGCAGACAACACCTACGGATGGGGAGTCGTCTTCTCGGACGCCACGCTCTCCTCGCTTCGCGAGGCTGACCGAAAGAGCCACGAACGAATCACCGACGCCTTCGTCCGCTGGGACCCCATCGACATCTACTACGAGGGAGAGTATTTCCGGTGTGGCGGACACTCGTTCGCCGGCATCATGCGTGCGGACCTCCTCTCTATCCTCCAGACGCGTGCGACGGAACTCGGCGTCGAGTTACACCACGGCGAACCGATCAACGACCCAGAGCGCCTCCGGGCAGACGCGGACGTCCTCGTCGGTGCAGATGGACTGAGCAGTACCGTCAGGGAGACGTACGAGGAGTCGTTTCGCCCCGACGTCAGCGCGGGGAGTGCCAAGTTCGCCTGGTTCGGGACCGAAAAGCCGTTCGACGTGTTCACGTTCGTCTTCCGCGAGAACGAACACGGCCTCTGGCGCGTCCACGCCTACCCCGGCCGCAAGAGCACGTTCATCGTCGAGTGTACCGAGGAGACGTGGAGCGCCGCCGGAATGGACGAGGCGAGCGAGGACGAGGCACTCGGCTACTTCGAGGATCTCTTCTCGGACCACCTGGAGGGGTACGAACTCGAATCGAAACTCTACGCGTGGCGAAACTTCCCCACCGTGAAGAACGCCACGTGGTCACACGAGAACGTCGTCCTCGTCGGCGACGCGGCCCACACGGCACACTTCTCCATCGGGTCGGGGACGAAGATGGCGATGGAAGACGCAATCGCGCTCCACGAGGCGTTCGAGGAACACGGGACGGACGTTCGGGCCGCGTTCAACTGGTTCGAGAAGGAGCGCCGTCCCCGGGTCCAGGGACTACAGGAGGCCGCCGACCGGAGCGAGAACTACTTCGAGAACGTCGAACGCTATCAGAACCTTCGGCCTCGGCGCTTCGCGTTCAACCTCCTCACCCGAAGCGGGCGAATCACGTACGACAATCTCCGCGTTCGCGACCCGTCTTTCGTCGACCAGTTCGACCAGTGGTTCACGGAAGCCGAAGGCGAGGCCGTGACGGCGGTGGCGACGCCCCCGCTGTTCAAACGACTCTCGCTGCGAGACGTGACGATGCCGAACCGCACTGTCGTGACGCTGCCGCCGACCGAAACGGCGACCGACGGACTCCCCGAGGACTTGTATATAGACGAACTGGTGGCTCGCGGCGAACTGGGTCCCGGTATGGTGCTCTCCGACCCACTCGCGGTCACGGCCAACGGGCGGATTACACCCGGAACGCCGGGGTTGTACGCGGACGAACACGCAGACGCCCTCGGCGACGCCATCGTTCGGGTACACGAGGCCTCACCAGCAGCGACTGTCGTCGGTTGCCACCTCTTCCACGCCGGTCGGCGCGGGGCGACCAAATCCCGCGAACGCGGACTCGACAGACCGCTCTCCGAACGCGAACAGTGGGAACTGTTCGCCCCCTCGGCGAAACCGTACGGCCCCACGAGCCAGACACCCACCGCGATGGACGCGGCCGATTTGGACCGGGTTCGCGATGCGTTCGTGGCCGCGACCGAACGGGCCGATGCGGCAGGCTTCGACCACCTGCAACTGAACGCCGGTCACGGCTACCTCCTGTCGAGTTTCCTCTCGCCGCTCTCGAACGACCGTGAGGACGAGTACGGTGGGTCACTGGAGGGGCGGATGCGCTACCCGCTATCGGTCTTCGACGCCGTCCGTGAGGCGTGGCCCGACGAGAAGTCGCTGGGGGTCACCCTGCAAGCGACCGATTGGAATCTGAACGGCTTCAAAACCCGCGAGTCGTACGAGGTCGCCCGGTCGATCGAAGCGCGCGACTGCGACCTCCTCGCGGTCGTGGCGGGGCAAGCGTCCGTGCGAGAGCGGCCGCAGTTCGACACCGACACCCTGGGCCGGTTCAGCGAACAGTTCCGCAACGAAGTCGAGATGCCGACCCTGTCGACCAACTACTGTACGACCTACGACGAAGTGAACACGATGGTCGGCGGTGGTCGGGCCGATCTGGTGCTGTTCCATCCAAAGACGCCGACACCCGGGCGATAGGCGAGTGCGGCGTGCTGGACCGTGTCGGACGAAGCTGTCGAACCCAAAACCACAAAGAGGGGTCACTTCGAAGCCCAGACCATGGAACGACGAACGCGTGTTGTTTTCGCGTCCGGGTTGACCATCGCCATCTTCCTCGGGGTCCAACTCGGCGCACTGGCGCTGGTCGAACCGTTCGAATCGGCCGGCTACCAGACGGTCGAAGACCCCTCCGACCCGACGAACAGTCTCGTCTACGTCGCGGTCATCCTCGTGTTCACGGCGGGGATGCTCGCGGTCATCAAACTCGGCGTCGAGTGGATTCTACGGGGACTCATCATTCTCACGAGCGGGATGCTCTCGTTGTACGTCTTCAGCGTCGTCGTCCCGTCTGCGGTCGAAATCTCCGTCGGCGGGGCACCGATAAACGTCCTCGCGTGGGTCGCCGCCGCACTCGTCGCCGTGGCTATCGCCGTCTACCCGGAGTGGTACGTCATCGACGCCGCGGGGGTCGTCATGGGTGCGGGTGCGGCGGGGCTGTTCGGCATCAGTTTCGGTCTCCTTCCCGCCATCCTCCTGCTCGCCGTCCTCGCGATTTACGACGCTATCAGCGTCTACGGCACCGAACACATGCTCACGCTCGCCTCCGGGGTGATGGACCTGAAGATACCCGTCATCCTCGTCATCCCGCTGACGCTCTCGTACTCGTTTCTGGACGAGACGGCACAGGCCACCAGCGAGGGTGCCGTCGACGAGAACGCGGAAGGAGGAGACGACGACCGCGATGCGTTTTTCATCGGTCTCGGTGACGCCGTGATGCCGACCGTGCTCGTCGCCAGCGCCGCCTTCTTCTCGCCCGCCGACCCCCTCGTCTCCGGCACGGCACTCAACCTGCCCGCGCTGACCGCGATGGTCGGCACCCTCGCTGGACTGGTCGTCCTCCTCTGGATGGTGATGAAAGGCCGGGCCCACGCCGGACTCCCCTTGCTCAACGGCGGCGCTATCGGCGGTTACCTCCTCGGTGCGCTGGCGAGTGGCATCTCGCTGATGCAGGCGCTCGGACTCGGAAACCTCACGCTCGCGTAACACGGCGGCCAGAAGGCCCTAGTGTCGGCTTCGAGTAAGCCGACGTATGCCAGACCCAGACGTCGGTACGGCGACTATCGTCTACGACGACCCCGATGATGGGACGATAGAACGCGAAATCGAGAACGAGGATGTCGTCTATTTCGACGACCACTGGCTCATCAAGGTCGGTGAAAACGACGAGGGAGACGACGTTGTTCGTCGGATACCCCGCGAACGAGTCCACTACGTCCAGCGTTCCATCGACGAACTGGAGAAGAAGGTACAGGGTGCTATCGAGCAGGCGAAAGAGCAGTTCGGCTGGTCGAGCTAGCGACCTTCACTTTCTGCGGTCCGATTCCGGCGGCGCGGCGTCTTTCTGGCAGTGGAGAGCGCCTTCGCAGGCGTTCGTCGACGTCGTCGAACACCACAAACACGGTACGGGAAACCGGTCTCCCGTGTGGGCAATCACAGAGTAACCGGTCCGCGTCGGTTCACACCTCCGGCGTCTCCACGATGTCGGGTACGCCCGCGGCCGTGACGGTCTCGCCGACGACGAACGACGATGCAGGACTGGCGAGAAACTGGACTACGTCGGCGATCTCCTCGCTCACCCCGACTCGTCGTTCCACCTCGTCGCGGTCGACGTCCTCGGCGCTGATGCCCATCTGGGATTCGAGCCCCGGCGTGGCGACGAATCCCGGTGCGACGCAGTTCACCCGGACGCCCGCGCCCGCCCACTCGAACGCGAGCGAGCGCGTGAGGTTGACGATGCCGGCCTTCGCCGCGCCGTAGTGGCTCATGTACGGCGACCCCTGCTGGCCCGCCACGCTGGCGACGTTGACGACCGACCCGCCGCCGTCTTTGAGGTACTCTCCCGCCGCCTGCGTGCAGTGGTAGGTACCACCGAGGTTGATGTCTACCACGCGGTGCCACCCGTTCGGGCTGATATCGTCGAATCCGGCCATGAAACTCGCTCCGGCGTTGTTCACGAGCACGTCGAGCCCGCCGAACTCCTCGACCGTCGCTTCGACGAGCGCCTCGACCGCCTCGCGGTCGGTCACGTCACACTCGACCGCGAGGGCGTTCTCGCCGATGCTCTCGGCCACGGGGTCGACGTTCTCCTGTTCGCGCGAGCAGACGACGACGTTCGCCCCACCGTCCGCGAATCGCTCTGCGACGACTCGACCGATACCGCTCGACGCACCCGTCACGATGGCGGTCTGTCCGTCGACGCCGAACTGGTCTATCACGGTTCGTCTCCTCCTGTGTGACTCTCGTGCATACACCGTGCTACTCCGACTCGGGGGTTAGTTCTTGTCGTGGTCATCCGAACCGGGGGTGGGAGGTTCCGACGTGGTCCCGGAAGACAGCGATAATAACTGAAATCGGTTTCGAAAACCCGTCGACACTACCTAATTTCGTTTCTCAGTAAACCTATACCGGTTGCGTACGTCACGTCTTTCGATGACCGAGGTCACGGTGGGAAGCGGTCGGCGATTGGATTTTTCGGTCTCCGAAGTGACGGGTGCAGTCGGCGATTCGATAACCGTCCTTCCGGTCGTGGTCGCCGTCTCGACGCTCACCGAACTCGAACTTTCGACGCTGCTCTTCGGATTCGCCGTCTTTCAGGTCGTCTGGGGGCTCCGTTACGGCGTCCCTATCTCGGTCGAACCGATGAAGGCGCTCGCCGCGCTCGTCATCGCGGGGACGCTCACGACCGGCGAGTTCGTCACCGCCGGACTGCTCGCCGGCGGCGTCCTCCTCGTCCTCGGAACCACCGGGTCGCTTCACCACCTCGCGGCGTCCGTCGGCGAACCCGTCGTTCGGGGGGTGCAGGTCGCAGTCGCCCTCCTCCTCGCACGAACCGGCCTCGAACTCGGCGTCACGACGCCGACGAACGCACTGCTCGCCATCGTCGTCACCGGCGTCGTGGTCGCGCTCGGCTACCGGCGAGCGAGCGCACTCGCTGTGCTGGCACTGGGATTCCTGCTCGCGGGGCTCGAAGTCGGCGTTCCGTTGCCTCGGTATCCCACCGTCTCGTTCGATTTCGCCCTCTCGTTCACGTCCGGGATGCTTTCAGCCACCGCCGGGCAGTTGGCGATGACGGTCGGAAACGCGGCCGTCGCGACCTCGCTGCTCCTCGGTGACCTGCTCGATGCCGACGTGTCGCCGGACGAACTGGCGACCAGCATGGGTGCGATGAATCTGGTCGCGTTGCCGCTCGGGGCGATGCCGATGTGTCACGGCAGCGGCGGCGTGGCGGGAAAGTACGCCTTCGGCGCGCGGACGGCCGGCGCGAACCTCGTTCTCGGCGTGTTCTACGCGCTGGCGGCCGTGTTCGCGGTGTCGCTCGTCGCGGCGTTCCCGCTCTCCGTGCTCGGCGTCGTTCTCGTGCTCGTCGCGGTCGAACTCGGCCGGGCGGGGCTCGACACCGACGACCGATGGCTCGCGATCGGGATGGGTATCCTGGGCCTGCTCACGAACGTCGGCGTCGCGTTCGCCGTCGGAGTCGGTGCGTGGTGGCTTCGGAACAAAATATAATTCGTGTGCGATGCTCACTCGAACCATGGACGACGCCTCGGAAGACGGGTCGTCGAACGACGACTCAGCGCACGAAGAATCCGCGAAAAACGACCCGTCGGAACCCTTCGGCCCGAACCGCCAGCGCGAGGTGTACGCAGGCGGGATGCTCGCAGACCAGACGCCCGACCTCCCGACCACGCCCGAAGCGCTCGCCGAACTCGCCCGCGAGGAACTCCCGCCCGAGGCCCACGCCTACGTCGCGGGGTCGGCGGGGGCAGAGAGCACCGCCCGCGAGAATCGCCGGGCGTTCGATAGGTGGCGAATCGTCCCCCGGATGCTCCGCGACGTCGCGGAACGCGACCTCTCTGTCGAACTCTTCGGACGGGAGCTTCCGGTTCCAGTCATGCTCGCGCCCATCGGCGTCCAGTCCATCATTCACGAGGAGGCCGAACTTGCCACCGCGCGGGCCGCCGCAGACGTGGACGTACCGCTCGTCCTGAGTTCCGCCTCCTCGGAAACGATGGAGGACGTGGCCGACGAACTCGGCGACACCCCCGGCTGGTTCCAACTCTACTGGAGCGCCGACCGCGACGTGACCGCGAGTTTCCTCCACCGGGCGGAAGACGCTGGATACGAGGCTATCGTCGTCACCCTCGACACGCCGATGATGGGGTGGCGGGAACGGGACGTCGACCACGCCTACCTCCCGTTCCTCGACGGCGAGGGGGTGGCGAACTACCTGACAGACCCAGCGTTTCGCGACTCGCTCGACGCCCCGCCGGAAGAAGACGAACGCAGCGCACTCTGGCAGTTCACGGAGATATTCGGCGACCCGTCGCTCACGTGGGACGACCTCGATTTCCTGCGCGAACACACGGATCTCCCCCTCGTGCTGAAGGGAATCCTCCACCCTGCCGACGCCCGTGAAGCGGTCGAACGCGGCGTGGACGGACTCATCGTCTCGAATCACGGCGGCCGGCAGGTGGACGGCGCGATTGGCGCGCTCGACGCCCTCCCCGACGTCGTGGACGAAGTCGGTGACGAGGTGCCAGTGCTCTTCGACAGTGGAATCCGACGCGGAGCAGACGCATTCCGCGCCATCGGACTCGGGGCGGACGCCGTCCTGCTGGGGCGTCCCTACGTCTACGGCCTCGCGGTCGCCGGCGAAGATGGCGTCCGAGCGGTGGTACGGAACTTCCTCGCCGACCTCGATTTGACGCTCGCGCTGTCCGGCCACACGTCGTTCGCGGACGTCGACCGAAACACTCTGGTCGAATCGAACGAGTGAGGCGGAACGGACGACCGGGGAAACTGTCCTAACGGATTTGGTGATGGCGAGTGTAGCAGGGACGATGCCTGGGGGGAAAGATTCGTACGACATCGAATCGTGGGAACCACGGACGGTAACTGACAAACTCGCGCTCCGACTCTACCGGTTTCTCAGGGAGGTGACCCGAGGGGTGACGCTGGTCGTCGCGCTGGCGTTCGTGGTGGTTGAACTCGCGTTAGTGGGTACGACGGTCGTCGAACGCCCGCTACTCGGCGTGCTCTCTTTTTTCTCGGTCGTTCCGGCGCTCGCCCTCGCGGTGTACATCTGGCAACTCGACCCGACCGAACGGGAACCCCTCGTCACGCTCGTCGCAACCTTCCTCCTCGGAGTCGTCTTCGCCGCGTTCGCCGCGGTCATCAACACGGTCGGATTTCTGCTCCTCGCCGGAACGGGAGTGGGTATCCTCGCCATCGTCCCCTTCTTTTTCCTCGTCGTCGGCCCGGTCGAAGAGTTCGTGAAGTGGCTCGCGGTTCGCTTTCACGCCTACCGGACGCCGCACTTTCGCACCGCAGTCGATGGGGCGGTGTACGGTGCGATGGCAGGACTCGGCTTCGCGACCATCGAGAATATGACCTACGTCGTCGGGTCGGTCCAGCGAGGCGGCGTCGGGACCGTCGTCTCCATCTCCGGTGTCGCAGTGACGCGGGCCATCGTCGGTCCGAACCACGTCCTCTGGGCAGCCATCTCCGGGTACTATCTCGGACTGGCGAAACTCGTCTCCACCGACCGCGGGCCGATAATCGTGAAAGGTATTGCTATCCCCGCGCTCCTCCACGGCTTTTACAACTCCACCGCCGGGTTCGTCACCGATTGGCTGACCGCCACCGTGGGCGGGAGTACGCTATTCTGGTTGCTCGTCTACGTGCTCGTCTTCGCGGGTCTCGTCGGGGCGTATCTCTTTCGGAAGATTCGGCGCGCGAGGTGGTACTACGAGGGACAGATTCGAATCGGGTGAGATCGCGCGAGAACGTGGCCGCCGTTCGAGAGACACCGCCTTCCGACGACCGCGGGTGATGGTTGAGAAGGTGAGCCGTTCGGGTGACGGGCTTCCTCCGGAACCGGGCAATCTCTCGTCTGACAGCTTTCTACTCGGACTGCGCGACGAGTTCGAACTTCTGTACCTTCCCGGTCGTCGTCCGGGGCAGTTCCTCCACGAACTCGATTTCGCGGGGGTGTTTGTACTCCGCGATGTTGTCCAGACAGAACTCCCGTAGTTCCTCGGCCGTCACGTCGGCGTCCGGAACCGGCACGACGAAGGCTTTCACCGTCTCGTTTCGGCGTTCGTCCGGGATACCGACGACGGCCACGTCGGCGACCGCTTCGTGTTCGAAGAGGAGTTCTTCGACCTCGCGCGGATAGACGTTGTAGCCCGCCGTGTTTATCATGTGTTTCTTGCGGTCTACCACGTAGAAAAAGCCGTCTTCGTCCCAGTAGCCAATGTCTCCCGTGTGGAACCAGCGTTTCCCGTCGCGTTCGGTGAACGCTTCCGCAGTGGCTTCTGGAAGACCGGCGTATCCGACCATCACGTTCGGCCCGGCGACGACGATCTCACCAGTCACGTCGTCCAGTCCCGCGTCGTCCTCGTCGAGCGGTCCCTCCGCCACCGGTGAGAGTTCCTCGAAGTCGTTGTCCACGACGCGCGCGCTGACTCCCGAGATAGGCTTGCCGATGCTTCCGACGCGTCGTCCACCCTCGGGCGTGTTGAAGTGCGTGACCGGACTCGTCTCGGTCAGGCCGTAGCCCTCGTAGATTTTCACGTCGTACAGTTCCTCGAACCGTCGGAGCACTTCGATTGGAATCCCGCCACCGCCGACGCCCGCGAGTCGCAGCGAGGAGAGGTCGAACGAGTCCGCGTTCGGTTGGTTGATGACGTCGTTGTACATCGCGGGAACGCCGTGCATCAGCGTCAGTTCCGCGTCCTCGACGAGCGAGAGGGCCTGCTGTGCGTCCCACGTCGGCAGGGGATAGAACGACCCACCGCGGAACAGCGTCCCGTTCATACACACCGTCATGCCGTAGATGTGGAACAGCGGGAGGACGCCCAACTGTGAGTCGCCCGGACCGATTCCGCCCGGCACGAGGTCTGCCGCCGCTTCGGTGTTCGACGCGAGATTGCGGTGCGTGAGTTCGACTCCCTTCGGCGTGCCGGTCGTTCCGCTGGTGTACGGCTGAACCGCGATGTCGTCGTCCGCGCGTTCGGCGATCTCGACGTCTCCCTCACCGAGGAACGTTCCGAACCCGCCGTCGCCGACGGTCACGACGTGGTCGACGTCGGTGTCCTCGCGGACTTCCTCGACGAACGGTACGAGGTCGGGAAGCGTCACAACGACTCGCGCGCCGCTGTCGGCGAGCAGGTGGCGAATCTCCCGCGCTTTGTACTGTGGGTTCATCGGGACGACGACGCCACCGGCTCGGAGCGTTCCGTGGAACGCGACGACGAACTGTGGGAGGTTCGGCAGATAGACCGCGACGCGGTCGTCCGCGCCGAGGTCGCGTCGTCTCAACCCCGCGGCGAAGGCGCCGATCTGCTCCCAGAGGTCGCTGTAGGTCAGCGTGCTGTCATCGGTGACGATGGCCGGTTCGTCCGGGTGTTCGCGCACGGTCTCCCTGACCGCAGTGACGAGATTCACCATGATTTGTGATAACGATAACCGTACTCTAAAGTGTTTGCCGAACTGCGGAACACGACGACCCGTTCGAACCGTGACGAACTCGGTGTCACTCAGTTACTCCTTACAGCGGTGTCGATGGGGCACTGTAGGGGTTCTTCAGTCTGTGTGACGTACTCTCAGTATGCACGAAACGAAGCGTCGAACGATCGGCCGCACCTCCATCTCTCCGGGAAATCCGTGGCTGTTCTTCGGTGTGACGTACGCTATAACGTGGAGTTTCTGGCTATCGGCGATAGCCCTGGAGGTGCGTTTCGACAGCGCCGCAGGCGTCGTGTTGCTGCTGATTGGACTCCTCGGCCCAGGGGTTGCCGGAATCGGATTCGTCTACCTCGTCTACGACGGTCCGGGGCGGACGGATTTCTGGAATCGCATCAAACAGGCCCGCCGAATCGGCCTGCGGTGGTTCCTCGGTATCCTCCTGGTTCCGGTAGTCGTGACCCTCGTGGCCGCACTGGGAGATTCGCTACTGGGAGGCCCGGGCGTAGCACTGGGTGAGGGGGTACGGGAGATGAACGTTAATCCACTGGCAATTCTGCCAGCGCTGTTTTTCGCGACGCTCCCGCCTCTCCTCGAAGAGTTAGGGTGGCGAGGGTACGCGTTAGACCGGCTTCAGATGGACTGGTCGGCGCTGGCTGCCAGTTTACTCCTCGGCGTCGTCTGGGCGGCCTGGCACCTCCCGTTGTTCTTCATCGAAGGTTCGTTTCAGCACGACGTGGTCGGCTTCGCGACGGTCGGGTTCTGGCTGTTCATGGTCGGCACTGTCGCGCTCTCTATCATCTTCACGTGGGTGTACAATCACACCTCGCGCAGCATCCTCGGAATTATCGTGTTGCATGGGTGGGTGAACTTTGTCTCCGAGACCATCGAGGTTGCGGACGAATTCTACTACTCCGTCTGGGTACTTTTCGCAGTCCTCATCGTGGGACTCTGGGGGTCGAAGACCCTGACGAACGCCGACGACGTACCACGTCCGCCCTGAATACCGAACGGGCCCTCGACTCAATCCGTCATGTCCGCTCACGTCGGCAAAATAACTCGGGGGTTCGATTGGCGTGATGTCGCATCGACGTTCCGACCGACTCGCGCGCTATATCCGACACAGCTGCTGGAATCTATCACGAGTCGAGGGTCTCGACGAGGCATCTCGGCAAAAATCCCCATCGGTTGGGCGGTAGCTTTTGGAACGTTCGTGGCGTCTCGGCTCCATGAACATCCACTGGCATCGCCGTGACCTGCGAATCGAAGACAATCGGGCGCTCGCGCTGTCCGATGCCGTCCTCCCGGTGTTCGTCTTCGACCCGGCCGTGCTCGAGTACGCGAGTCCACCCCGGATGGCGTTTCTGCTCTCTTCGCTCGAATCGCTTCGAGACGCGTACCGTGAGCGAGGGGGTGAGCTGATAGTCGTTCGAGGTACACCTCACGAAGAACTGCCACGTATCGCGGAAGAACACGGGGCGGAGTGTGTCGTCTGGAACCGCGATTACTCCGGGCTCGCACGGAGTCGGGACGCGGCAGCCGTGGACGCGCTGGCCGACGCGAGAGTCAACCACCGAACCGTCCACGACGCGCTGCTCCACCGACCGGGTACCATCACGACGAAGCAGGGCGAGCACTACTCGGTTTTCTCTTACTTCTGGAAGAAGTGGCGAGAGAGGGAGAAAGACGACCCGTTCGACGCACCGGACGACGTCGCGGCGGTGGACGCCGCCGAGAACCTCGCAAACGACCTCCCCACGCTCGGTGACCTCGGCTTCGCGGAACCGGACGCCAAGATTCAACCCGCCGGAATCGACGCCGGGTGCGACCTTCTCTCCGAATTTTGTGCGGACGGCATCTACGCCTACGATACCGACCGCGACTACCCGGCTCGGGAGGCAACCTCGCGCCTCTCGCCACACCTCAAGTTCGGTACGGTCGGGATTCGAGAGGTCTGGGAGGCGACCGAGAGTGCGAAAATGGACGCCGGGGACGAGGACGCGGCAGAATCCGTCGAGAGCTTCCAGCGCCAACTGGCGTGGCGAGAGTTCTACGCTCACGTCCTCGACGCGCGGCCCGACGTCGTCGTGGAGAACTACACGGACTACGAGTACGACGTCGCCTGGCGCGACGACCGCGAGGGCGTGCGAGCGTGGCAGGACGGCGAGACGGGCTACCCCTTCGTCGACGCCGGGATGCGCCAACTCCGCGCCGAGGGGTGGATGCACAACCGCGCTCGGATGGTCGTCGCCTCCTTCCTGACCAAAGACCTGCTCGTGGACTGGCGCGAGGGGTACGACTGGTTCCGGCGAAGACTCGTCGATCACGACACCGCAAACGACTCCGGCGGATGGCAGTGGGCCGCCTCGACCGGAACCGACGCCCAGCCGTACTTCCGTATCTTCAACCCGATGACCCAGGGGAAGCGTTTCGACCCGGACGCCGAGTACGTCCGCGAGTACGTCCCCGAACTCGAAGGCGTCCCGGCGAAGAAGATTCACGTCTGGCACCAACTGGACGACGCCGAACGAGACGAACTCGCTCCCGAGTACCCCGCGCCCATCGTCGAGCACGCAGAACGACGTGAGATGGCGATTTCGATGTTCGAAAACGCACGTGGATAGGGACGACTCCGGCGAACCACCACGCGAAGACCCCATCACGAGCCACCCGCAAGGAAATAGTCGCTCACCACCTGCGGTCCTGGTGGATGGAGGGCGAGGGAACGACGGACGAACGAAGTGAGTCAGCCGTGACCGAGGGCTCCATGTTGTCCCGGGGTCAGTAACCGACTCCAAAGAACTCTCGGGTGAAACAAATCGAGAAAAGCGGATGTAGAATCGCTAGAACAGCATCACCCGTACAGCGAGTAGAGGACGAACCCCATCCCGACGGCGACCAGGAGCGTCTGGGCGATGCCGAGCGTGAACGCGGAGATGCTGAGCGTGTCGATGAGCGTACATCCCATCGTCCCGCCGACGGTGAGGAAGATGAATCCGATAGCGACGAAGAACATCGGTTCGCTGTGGTTTCGTCGATAGCCGCGAAAGCCCTGATAGGCGATGAGCAAGCCCAGGGTCATCACGAGCAGTTTTCCGGCGAGGAGTTCGAGGCGCATCGTCAGTCACCTCTCATATCTTCCCAGACGCGAGTGAACCGGTCGGCCACGTCCTCGCGTTCGGTCACGGTGACGTCGAGTGCGCCGTTGTCGATGTCGATTTCGACGTGACCGATGGTGGATTCGTACACGGAACGGTGGTTCCCGTCCGGTTCCGGGCGCGTGTACTTCTCGACCAGATTACACGCTTCCAGGTCGCTCAGCCGCCGGTAGATGGTCGGAAGCGAGGCGTCGCATTCGATGCTTAAGGTCTGTGCAGACATCGGTCGTTCGCTCGTTTTGGTGAGGATTGTGCGAGCGTACTCGTCGTCCAGCAGCCGAAACAGCTCTGCTGGACTCAACTCCTCACTCACACCTCGACGAGGAGACTTCACCACTTAATACTTGGCGAATGGTTTCCGAGTCTGAAAACGCACCTTTCAAGATTTAAGCGAGGGTCGCTTTGGTCGAACCAGGACGAATCTTTAGCCATGACCGAAAGCGACGATACGAGACGACGGGCGTTCCTCGGGAGTGCTGCGGCCCTCGTCGGCCTGGCTGGCTGTACGAGTCGCCTGACGGGGTCGGGAAAATCGGCCTCATCCACGGGGAACAGTGGGACGAAAACGACGGGAGACAACACGAACTCGCTGGTGTACGCGAGCGACGAGACGACGAAGTACGGAATCGACCTGCAGGACAACCCCATATACGGCTCGCCGGATGCGGCCGTCGAAATCTACTACTGGAGCGACTACCAGTGTCCGTTCTGTGGTCGGTTCGAACAGGAGACGTGGCCGAAACTGCTCGAAAACTACGTCCGACCTGGCAAGGTTCGGGTCGTCGTCCTCGAACTGCCGAACATCGGGAGTTCCTCCAAATCGGCCGCGCGGATGGCCAAGTGCGTCTGGCGGCAGGTCCGTGAGGACGACCCGGACGCGTTCGATCGCTGGCACGCCACGGTGTTCGACGAACAGGGGAAACCGAACTCCGGGTGGGCGTCGAAATCGAACCTTCTCGATATCACCCGTAAGGTCGATGGCGTCGACGCGAGTGCGGTGAAATCCTGCCTCGACGAGAAACAACAGTCCCTGCAGTCGAGCGTCTCGAACGACGTCGAGGCAGGCCGCAAGAGCGACATCAGCGGGACGCCGGCGTTCGTCCTCGTCAACCGCGAATCGAAAAAAGCAGGAAAGATAGTCGGTGCACAGCCCTACCCACGCTTCGAGAGCGCGATTCAGAAGATTCGAAACGCATGACCGAGACTACTCGCACCCGGCAGTCGCTGTCACAACTCGCCGCCGCGCTGACGTATCCGCTGACGTCCCCCTCCAGGGTGGCAGTGACCGCCATCGTCGCCGTGTCGACCTACGTCCTGCTCATCTTCTCGACGTTTCCGGAGATGTCGATGCAGATGCTCGCCGCGGGACTCCACTGGTTCGACGACACGCTCGTCCTGCTGATGGAGAACGTACTGGCGACCAACGGCTGGTTCGGTCTCGCGCTCATCGTCACCTACGCACTGCTGACGGGAGTCGCCGTCACCAACACTGCGGCACAGGTGAGCGTGGCCGGCGTGTCGAGCCTCTCGGACCTGACCGGCGTGCTCCCCGGACTGCTCGCGTCGGGGTGTGCGAGCTGCGGAGCGGGATTGCTCGGCTTTCTCGGATTCGCCGGGGCGCTGGCGGCGATGCCGTTCCACGGCGACCTCCTCCGGGTTGGCGGCCTGGTGCTCCTGTTAGGATTTCTCGTCCGCGCTGGTGACCCGCGCGAGTGTCGTCTCGATGTGTAGTCGTCTCGACGTGTGGGCGTTCCAACTAATTTCAGAGACAGAAATCGGGCAGGAAACCTATATTGCTGGGGTGTCTCCCCCGACACGAGTAACAATGGCCGACAGTGACTCCGGAATCGGTCGACGGGCACTCCTCGGAACGACTGCAGGTGTGCTCTTCGGACTGTCCGGTTGCACGAGTATCTCCAAGAGACTAGACGGTAAATCGACGAAGACGAACGATTCGTCCGGCGGAACGACGACGAAAGAAAACGAATCGGGACCCACCCACTCCGAGAGCGACCAGTCCACCGAGAAGTCGTCGCTACTGTACGCAAGCGACGAGAAGACGGGATACGGTATCGACCTCCAGGGAAATCCCGTGATAGGGTCGCTCGACGCGCCGTTGGACATCTACTACTGGAGCGACTACCAGTGCCCGTTCTGCGAGAAGTTCGAACGTGAAACGCTCCCGAAACTCATCGAAAACTACGTCCGACCCGGAAAGGTTCGTATCGTCGTCCTCGAACTGCCGTACATCGGAAGTGCCTCGAACACAGCGGCCCGGATGGCAAAATGCGTCTGGCGACAGGTTCGAACCGAGAATCCGGACGCGTTCAAACGCTGGCACGCCGCGGTTTTCGACGAGCAGGGCAAGGAGAACTCCGGGTGGGCGTCGAAAAGGAACCTGCTGGACGTCACTCGAAGCGTGAAGGGGGTGGATGCCGACGCCGTCGATTCGTGCCTGCAGAACCGCACGAAGACCATCAAATCCAGCATCGACGAGGACGTCTCTGCCGCCAACGAGAGCGACATACACGGGACGCCGGGGTTCATCATCTACGACCGGAAGTCGGATGTGACGGGGAAGATAGTTGGCGCACAGCCGTATTCGCTGTTCGAGAAGGAAATTCGGAAGACACGAAACGCCTGACAGTCGGTAGTTCCCATCGTTCCTGATTACTGACTCGGTTTCTGGGGCGAGACGAGAGTAGCTGGCGCGGATGAGCGAATGATTCAACCAAAGACGGCGGTCTCACTCCAGTGAGAGCGC
>NZ_JBPEHH010000030.1:0-53714 GCF_054177595.1 Haladaptatus ordinarius
TTCGATCCGCGAGTCGCCTGACTCGCGGATCACCGGGTTCAATCCGACGTAACTGACGACTTCTTTGTCACCGTCAAACCGGTCGATCCCACCTAGCTCCGCGTAGATCGTCAGCGCCGTAAAGTAACTCACACCCGGAATGCTCATCAGCAGCTGGGTCTCCTTCAGAGACCCAGCGCGCTCCTCGATCGTCTCATCAAGCTTCTGAATCTCTTCGGTGAGCGACTCGATCAGGTCGAGATACGACTCAAGCAACGCGTCGAACGGCGTCGGGAGCGAGAGTTCCCGCAGGAACTCTCGTCCCTTCACGGTCAGTGGTTTCACGTCCTCAGTGATGCCGTGATCGGAGAGGAGTCCGTGAACCTTATTGGCGTACTTGGTACGGGTTTCGACCAACGTCTGTCGCCCGCGCACGAGTGCGCGGGCTTCCCTCACTTCCTCGGTTGGAACGTAGCTTTCAGGCACCGAGTTCAACCGTAGCATCCGCGCGAGTTCTTTCGCGTCTACGCGGTCGGTTTTCTTGTCAGTGTCTGCGATCTGGTTGAGCTTTTTCGGATGAGCGACGGTTACATCCAAGTGCTCCGACAGCGTATCGTGGATGTGGTAGTAGTTGGAGGTCGCCTCAAGCACGGCTTGTGCGCCGGCGTACCGCTGGGCCAGGTCGTCGAGGTTCGCGTTCTCGACGCGAACCTCTTCGACGATCTTCCCAGCCTCATCCATCACTGCCACCTGTGCGTACCGTTTGTGGACATCAATTCCGAGGTACATGGTTCGTTCACCCGGGACGCCAGTGCGTGAAGCAGTGCTTTCGTCGTTCATCGATGCGATACTGCGTAGATAGTTTCCGGTGAGTGGTGAATTCGAGGGCGTCCATCACCCG
The DNA here is from genome assembly GCF_054177595.1 of Haladaptatus ordinarius. Taxonomy (NCBI): domain Archaea; kingdom Methanobacteriati; phylum Methanobacteriota; class Halobacteria; order Halobacteriales; family Haladaptataceae; genus Haladaptatus; species Haladaptatus ordinarius. The sequence continues at coordinate 881 of NZ_JBPEHH010000030.1, forward strand.
TCTCCGATACCGGCACTTCTTAATCCAACACCGACACACCATCGACCATGCCGAATCGTTGGCTCTACTCGTGGGCTGTCGGGTCGGTCGCCTTCGGTGGTGCCTCCCTGCTCGTCCCCCTGTATATCGTCCAGTTGGGTGCGTCTCCGGTGCAGTTGGGTATCCTGGCGTCGACGGCGGCGATTATCGGAGCCCCTGGAGCCATCCTGTTCGGACGACTCGCCGACCGAGTCGGACATCGACGGCCGCTCGTGTTGACCACGCTGGTCACGGTCGCGGTCGTCCTCGCCTCGATTCCGACGTTGACCAGCATCACCGCAGTGATAGTCGCCAACGCGGCTCTCTGGCTGGTCGTGGCGTCGAACGGCCCCGTGCTGACCATGCTCGTCGTCGCAGACGCCCCGGAAGCAGCGTGGAGCGAACGAATCGGGATGCTGAACAAGTACCAGGGGTACGGGTGGGCTGGCGGTCTCGTCCTCGGAACGGTGTGGCCGCTCGCCGGGACGCAATTCGTCGGTGCGACGGCGGTCACTCGAACGTTGTTCTGGGTGCTGGCGGTTTGTGCCGGAGCGAGTGTCGTGGGGGCTGTCAGGTCCTTACCGCGCCCCGATTCACACGTCCCGACGAACGAACGACAAATCCGTCGAATCGCCCGTCTCCTCACGAAGTCGCGGCGCGGCGTTAGAGGAACCACGTTCGCGTTCTCACCGAACCGACTGTACTGGACGACGCGGAAAATTCACCCCCGACGACTCCCCGGACGTCTCGATTCGGCGCTCGTCACGTACCTGGGTGCCGCATTCTTCTTCTTCACCGGATTCGCCGCCTTCTGGGCACCACTTCCGCTGTTCTTCACGAACGCCGGTTTCGATTCCGGGCAGGTCTTCGCTCTGTATCTGGCGTCCAGTCTCACCTCCGCCGTCTTCTACGAAGGGGCCGGGAAGTTCGCGGCATCGTACGACGTTCGACTGCTCCAGTCGGGTGCGCTCACGGTCCGTGGCGTGTTGTTCCCGGTAATCGCCCTCGTCACCGGTCTGGGGACGCTATCGCTCGAAGTCGGCGTTGCAGGCGTGGGCCTCGCCGCCATCGGACTGACGTGGGCGGTCATCGCGGTGGTGGGAACGGCCATCGTCACTCGCCTCGCTCCGCCGACTGTCCGCGGGGAGGTTCTCGGCATCCACACCGCGTTGGGGGCGGTCGCGGGCGGCGTCGGTGGCATTCTCGGTGGCTGGATGGCGACGTTCGGATACCTGGTCGCCTTCGGAGTCGCAGGTGGACTCGTCCTTCTCGGTGCTGCACTCGTCCTCTCGCTCCGAGCGATATCGGGAGACGACCGGCCGAGCGACGTCCCCACCAGGAATCCCGGCGAACGCTCGGGAGATGCCACAGTCCCACCCTCCGAGGATTAAGGAGGAAGGGACGCACAGGTCGACTCGACCACCGCGATTTTCCCCGAACGTCCGTTCTTCGACTCCGAAATCGGACTCTCCTTCGTGTTCCTCCGGGGGCGACCTCGCTCCGACGAATCGACCGCAGATTCGCCGACCGTGATAGCTAGACGTGACGACCGGCGTAAAAACGTCATACCGGCCTTATTCCCGAATAGTGATGTGTAGCTGAACAGTTATACGTGGAGATGTTGAACGGTGTGGTGCATGTTCGAGAAGGTTCTCGTGCCGACCGACGGGAGCGAAGGCTCCGAGCGAGCTATCGAGTTAGCTATCGACATCGCAACAACGTACGACGCCGCTTTGTACACCCTCTACGTCGTCGACGTGGACACTCTCGCAGGAAACGAGGGCGGAACCGTACTCGCGTCACTCGAGAGCGCGGCACAGGATGCGATAGACCAGGCCGTCGAAATGGCCGACGAAGCAGGCGTTAGGACGACCGAAGCCCACGTCGCTCGGGGAGTCCCCCATCGGGCGATTCTCGATTTCGTCGACGAACGCGACATCGACCTCGTCGTCATGGGAACGCACGGTCGGACGGGACTCGACCGCTACCTCCTCGGCAGCGTCACGGAGAAGGTCGTCCGTTCGTCGGACGTGCCGGTACTGACTGCTCGGATGCCCGATTCTGCATCATCGTAACGCTCGCGGTAGCAAACTCGGTCGTCTCGGAATCGACTCGTTTTCCCCGTCGATGGACGAAGTCGTGAATCGCTCCGACGAGCGTCCGTTCGCCAGCCTTCGTGTAGTTTCCACGGTGAAAAGTCGTATCGGTCGCTTTCGGCTCCCCGTCCTCGTTCGTCTCGTTCACGACCGATGATGTGCCACTCACACCAGTCAGTCGGGGCGATTCGTGGTTCTCCGCAAGCGCACCGTTTATACGTCCGGCCCCGATAGTATTGTCCGTAATGAGCAATACAGACTTCGCCTCAGCGGAGGTCAGTCCGAGTGAAGTAGCCGAGCGACGCGACGACGACGAGTTGTTCGTCCTCGACGTTCGGAACGAGGACGACTACGAGGAGTGGGCCGTCAGCGGGAGCTACAACGTCCCGATATACGACGAGCTGCTGGACGAGGATTTCTCGGGGCTGGAGTCCTCGCTCGACGAGATTCCCAAAGACGAGGAAATTGCCGTCATCTGCGTCGCGGGAGTCACGTCGGCGTACGCTGCCGAGTTCCTCACCGAGCGAGGCTACGAGGCCCGTTCGGTCGCCGACGGGATGCGTGGCTGGGGTCGCGTCCACCAGGCGTACGAGGTCGACGGAGAGCGGGGCGTCCTCCAGATCGTCCGACCGGGTACCGGCTGTGTCTCGTATCTGGTGTACGACGGTGACGAAGCACTCGTCGTCGACCCGAGCCAGTACGTCTCTCGGTACCGCGACATCGCCGACGAGTACGGCGTCGAAATCGTCGGTGCCGTCGACTCGCACGCCCACGCCGACCACATCAGCGGGGGCCGCGAAATCGCCGACAAGTTCGACGTTCCGTACTACCTCCACGAGGACGACACCGGGTCACTCGACGAGTACACGCCGATTCAGGACGGTGAGACGCTCCCCGTCGGTGACCGCGAACTCGAAGTCATCCACACCCCCGGCCACACGCCCGGCAGTGCCTCCTTCGCGTTCGGGGGAAGCGTCCTCTCCGGAGATACGCTCTTCCTCCAGAGCGTCGGTCGCCCCGACCTCGAAGACGGGAGCGAAGAAGCGATTCGAGAGGCCGCATCCGATCTCTTCGAGAGTCTTCAGCGACTCGCGGACCGACCCGACGACACCATTGTCCTCCCCGGCCACTTCAGCGACGAGGAGATTCGTCCGCTCGCGACGACGCTGTACAGCGTCGAAACGGACAACGAACTGTTCGAACTGGTCGAGGACGACGACGAATCGCAGTTCGTCGAGACCATCGTCGAGAGTCTCTCGGACACGCCGAACAACTATCAGCAGATAAAACACATCAACTGGGGCGACGAACCCCTCGACGACGACGCGGAAGACCTCGAACTCGGGCCGAACAACTGCGCCGCGAACTGAACGGCGCTGTGAACTGGCAGGCGGAGAACGTGCGAAATACACACCACGCCGCACTTTTTCTGTTTTCCGTGAGCGATTCTCGACCGTCCGGTGAGCGTCGGTTCTTCGCGTGGCGAAAGCACGGGCGTCGCTGACGAACCGAACGCCGGTCGACGGCGAGACCGGGTACAGACGGCTCTCAATCGAGGTGGTCGGCGTACTCGTACGGGAGGGCCGCGTAAACGAGGCTGTTGTCGACCACCGCGTCGACCGTCGTGTACTCGTCGACGGCGTGAACCGTGTCGGTTCCGAGACCGAACTCGACCGTCGGAATGTCGGCGTTCCGGAGCTTCTTCGCGTCCCCACCGCCCGTCGCGCTTCGCCGATAGACGTGTCCCCCGGTGACCTCCTCGGCGGTGTTCGCGACCGCCTCGACGAGCGGACTGTCGATGGGTTCGTAGGTTCCGACGCTCCACGAGACGTCGGTTACGGTGACGCCCTCACAGTCGGAAACGCACTCGCGGATGGCTAAGAGGACGTCCGGCGTGTGGACGCCCGCGGTCAATCGGATGTCGACCTCCGCCGTCGCCGTCACCGGCACGGTGTTGACCGCCTCGCCACCCACGAGGGTTCCGAGGTTGACCGTCGGATAGTCGAACAGGTCGCGGGCGGCGGTTTCCCCCAGCATCGGCCCGTAGTACGCGACGGATTCGTCGACGATGGGTGATAACTCGTCGTCGAGGGAGAGCCGCCGCGTTTCGAGCCGTTCTCTGAGCGTCGTGATGGCCTCGTACAGTCGGTCGATAGCGTTCTCTCCGGCCATCGGGCGCGACCCGTGGGCTGCCTTGCCCGTCGCCGTCACCGTCAGCCAGATGCTCCCCTTGTCGCCGACCGTCACCGAGTGTCGTCCCTGCTCGCAGGTGGTTTCCCCGATGACACAGCCATCCGCGGCGAGTTCCTCGGCGTCCAGCAGGGCACCGAGTCCCGCGTCGCCACCGGTTTCCTCGTCGCTCACGAACGCGAACTGGAGGCTGACCGGCGGCGTCGTGTCGGTTTCGACGAACGCACGAATCGTCTCGAGCATCGCGGCTACTGCCCCCTTCATATCCGTCGCGCCGCGCCCGTAGATTCTCTCACCCTCCCGTTCGCCGAGCGGGTCTCGTGTCCACTCGCTCCTGTCGAACGGAACGGTATCGAGGTGACCGTTGTAGAGTAGCGTCTCTTCGCGCTCTCCGGGAACGGTGAGGAGGAGGCTCGGTTTGGCGGGGTCGATAGCGAACGTCTCGGATTCCAATCCCAACGCGTCGGTGTACTGTTTTATCCAGTGGACGAGTTCGCGTGTCTGACCGGGTGGATTCTGCGTATCGAACGCCAAGCACTCGAGCGTTTTCTCCACCACCGTATCTTCGTCGTCGTCGAGAAACGAAATCGGTGGAACTTGCTCGACCATACCTCGACATTATCAGTGGTCTGTGATAACACAGTAGGTTCGTGTGTATACGTGACGAGGGGGAGAGAAAAGAACGGTGTCGACGCTCGATTCGACCATGGATTCGAACGCTCCCGAGAGTGCGTTCCCGGTCCTACTCGCTTCCTTCGTTCGCCCAGCCGAGGTCTCGAACCTCACCGAAGCGGTTCACACTCGGAAAGTCGGCGATGAGGCCGTCCACACCGAGCGGGCGAACCTGCTCTGCTTGCTTCCAGTTCCGGATGGGCCGGGCGTCCTGGGAGGCACCCGACATCCAGAGTGACAACCGGACGGTGTACGGCTGCTCGGACGGCGATAGCAAAGGAATCTACAAGTTCGTCGCAGACGCGCCTCTCGACAGCTACGACGACCCGATGGATATCGCCGGCACGCTCTACGCGCCGACGGTGACCAACGAAGAGGCCGCGAAGAAGAACCCACCTGCGGACGTCAACCTCGAGTTCGAGTGGATGGAGATGGGACACGCCACCAACCGCGAGGTCGAGTCGTGGATCGCCGAATACGACGGCATCACCCAGGAAGACTACCTCGAGAGTCACGCAGACACCGACTGGGAGGACGACCTCGAGACGGCCATCAAAGAGGCTGACAGGGAAGTCGTCGAGAACGGCAACCGAGACTACGTTACTGACGAGGAGATACTCAGCTGGGCCGAACAGTACGAAGCACACGGTCCGAGCGGTGTTTCGGACGACCTCCGCAAGGTACCCTTCCTGGAGACACGAGCGGCGGCCAAGGAGATTGGCGCGAGCATCGAGTTCAACAAAGCCGAAGGAGTCGACAGCGTCGACGGTGCCGGTCCGGGCGACTACGTCTATTTCGCCATCTCTGAGCTCAACGACGACATGTCCAACGACATGGGCGACATCCAACTCGACCGCGTCGACGGCGGGGTCGTCTACCGTGCCGAACTCGAAGCCGACTACAACGTCTCGACGCTCGACCCGGTCATCGTCGGTCCGTGCGGCGGATACGACGGAAGACCGTGGTCAGTCACTCGACGCTCGACCCGCTCATCGTCGGTCCGGACGCGAGCGACCCTGCCGCCATCGCGAACGACGCGCTCATCAACGTCGACAACGTCTACGTGATGGACGACGGTCGCGTCCTCTGTTGTGAGGACGCAGATAAGTTCGGGCGGTCGTACAGCAACGACTGTCTGTACGTCTACCGACCCGACGACGCAGACTGCGGTCACGGCAACGACGAAGGTGATGACGGGGACAACCCCGGGTCAGGCGAAAACTAGGTCCTCTACACACCCTGACGCTCCCACTCCTTCCCACGAAGACGCGTCGGGGGTCGCGACTTTACCACTCAAACGCCTTTTACGGGTTCGAAACGGTCACTGCCAGGTCGAATTTCTCAGGCCGTCGCGATGTCCTCAGATTGTAGGGCCTCGCCGCCGAGATACCGTTCCAGTAGTGCGAATCCGGAGTCGAGTGTGATGGCGAGGAGTGCGCCGGGAACCGCTCCGGCGATCGCCATCTCCATCTGGTACAGTTTGATACCCTGGAGGACCCAGGTGCCGAGGCCGCCAGCACCGACGAAGAAGGCCAGATAGGCGGCTCCCACGCCGATGACCGAACTCGTCCGGATGCCGGCGAAGATGACCGGGATGGCCTTCGGCAGTTGAATCTTCCGGAGAATCTCCACGTCCGTCATCCCCATCCCCCTGGCTGCCTCGACGATTCCATCGTCCACGCCCTCGATTCCGGCGATGGTGTTCGTGAGGATGGGCAACAGCGCGTAGACGAACAGGCCGGCGACGGCCGTCACGAAGCCGATACCGGTGATGGGTAACATGATGAAGATGATGGCGAGCGTCGGGATGGTCTGGGCGGTGTTGCCGAAGCCTTTGATGCTGGATTTCGCCCGAGGGAACCGCGTCGCCGCGATTCCCAGCGGGACGGCGACCAGTATCGCCAACAGTTCCGCGACTAGCACGAGTTTGATGTGCGTCGAGAGGTGATGGAGGAACTGCGACCAGTGGCTCGTGATGAACTCGTAGGCTCCCGGTATCTCGCCGAGGACGCCAAGCGGTACGACGGCCATCTCAGACCGACCTCCGTGTCGGGTCACTCGTCCCACGGAGGTCCGACTCCTCGACGACGCCGACGACTTGCCCGTTCTGGGCGACTGGAATCCGCTCGTCGTCGGTTTCGAGCAGCCGTGAGAGTGCGACCTGCGCGGTGTCGCTCGGCGTAATGGGTTCGACGTCGGGGACGGGCTGGCCGTTCGCCTCGCACATCACGTTCCTGACCGGCGTGACCTGTAACTTCTTCAGCTCACGGTCCTGGCCGATGAAGTCGCGGACAAAGTCGTTTTTCGGGTTCTCCAGGATGTTCTGCGGCGTGTCGTACTGAACGAGTTCGCCCACGTCGAAGATGGCGATGCGGTCGCCCATCTTCAGTGCTTCCTCGACGCTGTGGGTGACGAACAGGATGGTCACGTCGAGTTCCGCCTGGATACCGAGGAACTCGTCCTGTAGCTCCTCGCGGGTGATAGGGTCGAGTGCACCGAACGGTTCGTCCATCAGCATCACGTCCGGGTCGGCCGCGAGCGCACGGGCGACGCCGACGCGCTGTCGCTGACCGCCCGACAGTTCGGTCGGGTGCTGGTCGGCGTACTCTTCTGCCGGGAGGTCCATCAGGTCGAGCAGTTCGCGGACACGTTCCTGAATGCGGTCGTCGTCCCAGCCTTTGAGTTTCGGGACGGTGGCGACGTTCTCACCGACGGTCATGTGGTCGAAGAGGCCGATTTCCTGGATGACGTAGCCGATGTCCCGACGCAACTCTATCTCGTCTTTCTCCGCGATGTCGGTGCCGTCGAAGTAGACGGTTCCCTCGGTGGGGTCGATGAGTCGGTTGACCAGTTTCATCGTCGTCGTCTTTCCACAGCCCGATGGGCCGACCAGTACCGTCGTCGTTCCCTCTTCGACCTCGAAACGGATGTCCTCGATGGCGATGGTCCCGTCGCTGTACTGTTTCGTGACGTTATCGAATTCTATCATGGTTGTGCGCTCGTGGTTGTGGTCGTCTCAGTGTCGTCGTCGGCTCTCGTGAGCCGCGACGGGGCGATGCCGGCGAGTCCACGGACCGCCCGCGTTCCGAGGTTCGGCTGGATGTCCTCACCGTTTCGCAGTCGGAACGTCTGCTCTATCACGCCGAAGACGTAGTCGATGGTGAGCGTGAGCAGTGCGAGAGCGATGGTCGCGCCGACGATTTCGACCGTGTTCGAACTCCGGTAGCCCTCGAAGATGGGGACGCCGAGACCACCTGCGCCGACGATTTCACCGATGGCGGCGATGCCAACGAGCAAGACGACTGCGTTTCTGACCCCGGACATGACCACCGGTAACGCCATGGGTATCTGTATCTTCCGCAGGCGCTGGAACTTCGTCATCCCGAGCCCCTGCCCGGCCTCGACGGCGGCTTTGTTCACGCCGGTCAGCCCGACGTACGTGTTCCGGATGACGGGCAACTGCGTGTAGAGGATGAGCGCCATCACGACTGGGGGTGACCCGGTTCCCAACGACGGGAGGAGCAACGCGAAGAGAGCCACTGACGGAATCGTCATCATGATGCCCGCCAGCCACAGCACTACCGTCGCGAGTTTGTCGTTGTAGGTGATGACCGTCCCGAGGACGACGCCGAGCGGAACCGCGATGACGAGCGCCCGCAGGACGAGGATGGCGTGCTCGCGGGTGTATCCGAGCAGTTGTGACTGGTTGTCGACGAAGTACTGGAGCACGTTGGTGAAAAAGCCCAGTACGACGGTGGCGGGTTCACCAGCGAACAGGACAGCGGTAGTGGTCATGACGTTAGACGATTCCTTCGGACTTCAGGTAGTTCTTGGCGACCGTCTGTGCGTCTTTCCCCTGGATGGAGACCTTCTCGTTCAGCGACCGGATAGTGTCCGTCGAGAGCGCTTTCGCGACGTCGTTCAGGGGCTTTTTGATACCGGAGTTCTCGTCGAGAACCTCCTTTCGAGTCATCGGCGCGGGGTTGTACACGGGGAAGAACCCTTCGTCGTCTTCGAGCGCAGTGAGGTCGAACTTCAGTATCTTCGGATTCGTGTTGAACCCGCTCCCGAGGATGGCCTGACCGTTCCCGACGACCTTGTAGGTGAGCGCCGAACCGACGTTCTTGACGTTGAGCTTCTTCGCGGCGTTCGCGAAGTCGTAGTGTTTGGTCACGCCGGGCCACCCGTCCTCGCGCTGTTCGAACTCGGCGTTCATCACGACTGTGCTGTTGGTGTTGCCGTCTTTCACCCACTTAGAGAAATCGGTGAGGCTGGAGATGCCCTGCTTTTTCGCCCACTGTTTCCGGGCCAGGAGGACGTACGTGTTGTTGAACGGCGAGCGTTCGAGAAGGGTGATGTCGTATTTCTTCTCGAACTCTTTCTCGACTTTGTTGTAGATCTTCTCCGAGTCGGTGATGACCTCGTCGTGTTTCGGTGGGAGCGTCGCCCAACTCGTTCCGGTGTACTCCCAGTAGAGGTCTGACTCGCCGTTCTTGAGCGCCTCGAAGTTCGTGACGGTGCCACCCAGACCGACCTTGTCTTTCACCTCAACGTCCGTGTTGGCCTTCAGCGACTCGACAGCGAGATAGCCGAGTATCTTCTGTTCTGTGAACGATTTCGAGGAGACGGCGACAGAACCGCTGCCACCGCCGCCTCCCCCGAGAATTGCGGAACACCCTGCAGTCGAAGTCAAGCCAGTCACGCCAGCCACAGCCCCAGCTTTCCGCAGCGTTTCTCGCCGTGTGGTCTCTCTTCTCATGGCTATCACACCATAAGATGAATATCCCGATTAATTATTGCCACAAACATCTCCTGGTCTTTAAGTACGTACGTCAGGCCACCCCTGCCGGAACGATGGTCACGGGGACACTCGCGTTGAGGACGACTCGCTGGACGGTGCTGCCGAAGACGGCTTTGCCGGCCGGACTCCGCTTCCTGCCGTAGAGGTAGAGGCGGTCTGCGTCTTCCGACTCGGCCACGTCGAGGATGGCGTCGGCCGTCCGGTCGTCCTCGCGGACGCCACGCGGCGTCGCGTCGAGTCCGCCGTCGATCAGAACTCCGGTGGCCGCATCGACACCTACCTTCCGGGAGGCGAGGTCGTTCACCGAGAGCGCGTCGTCGTCGAGGTTCGCCCTGGTCGACGCCACCTCTCCGTCGTCGAAGACGTGCAAGACGACGGCTTCGGTGTCCTCGTCTTCCACGTTCGTGACGACTTCCGCCACGTCTCTGGCCCACGGTGCGTGATTCTTCACCGCCAACAGGACGGTAGTTCCCATATCGGAGGGAGAACCGATGTGGCTATCATTCGATTGCCTCACATGTGGTCGACTATAAGTCGCCGCTCCGTGGCGACGCCCTCGCACCGAGCGACGCGGCCGACTCGAATCGCGCCAGCCCGTCACCGAACGCGCCACGGCGAAGTGACACCGAAGCGCGAGCGGTCAGCTATCGTCCGCTGCGAGATTGATGTAGGTCACCAGAAACTCCATGAACGTACGCTCTGCCTTTCGGAGGTGGTTGGACGCCGTCGACTTGGTGATGTCCATCTCCTCGGCGAGTTCCTCCAGCGTCGTTCCGCGGGGAATGTCGAAGTAGCCCTCCTCGAGTGCGAGTGATATCAATTCGCGCTGTCGGGGTGGGACGGTACCGAGGAGTTCCTGCCACTCCGCCGCACTCGGCGTCACCCTCCGACTGAAGTCGTTGGAGATGCGTTCGACTACGACGGGGCCGAACTCGGAGAGCACTTCCGTCGCCTTCGAGAGTTCTTCGCGGTCGTTCAACAGCAGGTCGAAGCACTCGCGACCGTCTTCGAGTTTGGTCGGCCCGATGGGGAGAAATCCCTCGTAGAGCAACGTCTGTAGCGGCGTGAACTCCGTGAGCGACCCGCGGATGAACAGCGTCGCCGACTCCCGGTCGGCGTGTTCGAGTTCGAATCGCTCGAGCACGTCGACCTCGTCCGTCGATCGGTGGTCTTCGATGACCGCCAGTGACGCGTCAAGTTCGTTCGTCTCCAGGGCCACGATGCCGATGTAGCGCCGGTTCCGAAACGTCGACGCGACGAACTCCGCGAAGACGCCGTATCGTTCGAGTTCGGCGGTCCAGTCCTCTTCGTACTGGACACAGACCTTGGCGGTGAGCATTGATGGAACGCTATCGGGCTGAATATTAAACCCACCCGTGGTCGTCCGTCTCGTCTCGCTCCCGCCACGGTTCCAACAGCGTCCCGACGCTGGTGGCGGGGGTTTCGAGTACACCCTCGACGTGTTCGACGGTCTCGGGTGGGACCGTGGGGTCGAACAGGTCGGCCGCTTTCTCCCGTCGCTCGGGGGGCGAAAGCGGTCGCTCGCGGGCACCGCGTGGGCGTGTCACGTCCGACGTGACGGTGCGACCGTCGCTCGTCTCGATTTCGACCCGCGCGAGACACTCGGCCGGGAAGCGACCTTCGAGGTCCACGTCCTCGATTAGTTCCACGCGGTCGGCGAGCGTGCGAATCGTCGGGTCTTCGCGCCACGCGGCGGTCAGTTCGTCGGGCGTGAACCGACCACCGACCAGCGCCGCCGCCACTGGGTAGGGATACGAATACTCCGCCTCTTCGGCCGTGCCGGGACAACGCGTATGGAGGTGTGTCGCCGCCTCGAAGGTGTGTACGCGAACCGACTCGACCGATTCTGGCTCGACGTCGTGGGCGTCCCGAAGGGCGAGTACGGCGTCGACGCCGGGTTGGGCCCATCGACAGCAGGGGTACGGTTTGAGGTAGCTGGTCGTCAGGTAGAACTGGTCGCCGAGGTTGTCTGTCACGGTGACCGCCTCCTCGTCGAAGACGGTTCCCGAAGCGGTGAACCCGACTGCCGCGAGGTCGGCGGCGGCCAGGCCAGCGTACGCACCCCAGCCGACGCCGTCTTTGGTCATCCCCGGCGACTCCACGCCGCGCATGATGGGCGTCCGCGGTGCGTGGTACTCGGCGGTCCCGAGGGCTGCGGCCGTCGTCTCCCGGTCGAGTCCACGGAGGCGCGCCACTGCGGCCGCCGCACCGACCGCGCCCCACGACCCGGTCCCGGTGTAGACGCCGTCGGTCGCGTGGATGGCCAGTCCCGCACGAACCGCGAGTTCGTACCCGATGCCGACGGCGGTGAGGAACTCGCCGACCGTCGCTTCGGTCGCCTCTGCGGCGGCGAGTGCCGGCGGGACGACGACGGCGGCGGGATGACCCTTCACCTCGCGGTGTCCGTCGTCCACGTCGAGCGCGTTCGCTGCCGTCGCGTTGACAAGCGTCGCACCCCGTTCCGACAGGGTGGTCCCCTCACCACCGAGCAGGGTCGCGGCGTCGCCGTCGTGTTCGAGGTTCGCGTACGTCCGGACGACGTCTGCGGTCGGAAGGCGAAATCCGGCGGTCGTGGCCGCGAGCGTATCGAGGACGCGACTCCGCAGTTGGTCGCGGACCTCGGAGCTAAACTCGTCGAGCGACGCGTCGTGGACGAAGGAGACGGCAGTGTCGGTTGTCATGAAAAAACGAATGGATGGTCGGCCCTGCGGTCGGAAGCGGGTGGTCGACGGGCCAGCGGGTGTCGGTATCAGTCGTCGTCTGCGGGTGCGGCCTCGACTTGCTCCCAGTTCTGTTTCGCCACGTCCAGGCCGTAGAGGTCGACGGCGTTCTGGCCGAGTATCTTCGCCTTCTGTTCCTCGTCGGCCCCGATGCAGTTTATCTTCTCCAGTGCGACCGGGATGTTCGAGGAGTGTTCGGCGGCCATGATGAGTTTCTCCGCGCCGACCCGCTCCATCGCTCGACGGATGTACATGTTCATGGCGAGCGTGGTGTCGAGGTAGATGTTGTCCCAGCGGTCGGCCATCTGGATGGCCTCCTGCGTGAGGGTGTACGCCCCGCCCATGTGAGCGAAGATGATAGGCAGGTCGGGGTAGTCGTCGGCGACGTCCATGTACATGCCCGGAACCGAGAACGGCATCCCGTGGGGACCGGTGTGGACCATCACGGGCACGTCGTTCTCGACGCAGGCGTCGAAGACGTCGTAGGCGATGTCGGAGGTCGGGTCGACGCCCCACGCGAGCGTGTGGAGTTTGACGAACTTAAAATCGAGCTCCTGCACGCACCGCGTTATCTCTTCGTGGACGAACTCGGTGCCGAGGTGCGGGTTGACCGCCGCGGTTCCGAAGATGCGTCCGGGGTACTCCTGGCTCGCCTCGTATATCTGGTCGTGAACCTCCGAGACGGACTTGTCCGTCTCGCCGCCGAGCGGCTGGAGGATGGTCGCGTCGACCTTGTTCTCGTCCATCGCGTCGATAATCTGTTCGACGCTCTCGGACCACTCGAACGTGCGGTCCTGTTCTGCGTTCTCGTTGCCAAGGTGGTGGTGGCCGTTGACGACGGGGTAGTCTGCCATAGCGATTGATTATTGCTGGGATACCATGCATGAGAGTTGACCCCAACGTGTAAACCATTGAAGTGGGGGTGAAAATCGGGTTAGGGCGGAACGTCGACGTCAGTCCAGACCCAGGAGTGTGGCTGGCGTCTCGGTGAGACAGCGCCGCACCGTCTCGCGGGGAACGCCCGCTTCGACGACGAGCGCGGCGAACTCCCGCAACCCCGGAACCGGCGGGTTCTCGGCCTGCCCGTAGTCCGTCGCGAGTACCGCGTGCTCGGGGCCGACGCGCTCAATTGCCTCCGCGACGCGCTCGATACTGTGGCTCTCGGTGCTCTCGACCGAGTAGGCACAGTATTCCATGACTGCACCCAGTTCGGCGAGTCGTTCCTGCTGGTCGAGCGGGACGTCCACAACCCGGAAACACGGGTGATTGACCAGGCAGTCCACGCCCGCGTCGGCGCAGGCCGCCGCGACGGACTCCACCTCGGCGGGGGTCGCGTGGCCGGTTCCGACCACCGCGTCGTACTCTGCGACCAGGTCGACGATGGTTCGAGTCGCGGGCGTCACCTCGCCGTCCACGGCGACCGGAATCTCCTCGTCTGCATCCGGAACGCGCTGGCCGACGAACCGCTCGACGCCCGCCGCTCGTGCCTGCGAGGCGTGGTTCGCGCTCCACGCCGTGGGAAGCCAGACGACCTTTGCACCGAGTTCGAGGGCGGTTTCGACGGCGTCCCGGTTCAGTCCGCCGACGGTGCCGTTGCAGGCGACGCCGCCGTACAGCACGTCCTCGCCGACCGTCTCGTTCACGAGGTCGACTCGGCCGGCCGTCGGGACGACGTGGCTCTTGACGACGACGCCGCGCATCCCGGCTTCGCGGGCCTCTCGCGCCAGTTCGACGTCGCTCTCGAACCGTTCGACGAGGTCGGGGGCCGTGTGGACGTGTAGGTCGATGGCATCGCTGAGCAGGTCGCTTTCGGTCACGCCACCACCTCCGCCAGCAGTTCCATGGGGTGGCGTGTCTCCACGTCACAGTCCGCGAGTTGTTGGCTACAGGACGCACCGCCCGCGGCGACCACGTCGGCGTCGACCGCGTTGAGTCGCTCCGCGAGGTCGGTTCCCAGTTCCATCGAGAGGTCGTAGTGTTCGGTCTCGTAGCCGAACGCACCGGCCATCCCACAACAGGTCGCGTCGACCGGCGTCACGTCGTAGCCCGCCTGCCTGAGCAGGCCGACGGGCGCGTGGTCGCGCCCGCGAGCGGTTGCGTGACAGTGACCGTGATAGGCCACCGACCGGTCGGCTTCGTCCTGAATCGTGAGGTCGCCAGTCACGACCCGGCCGAAGAGGAATCCGGCCACGGTGTCGGCCGCGTCGGGAACGGGGCCGGGGTCGGCCACGAGGTCGTCGTACTCCTCCAGCGCGCTAGCACAGGACGGTTCGAGGCTCAGTACGGGCACGTCTTCGGCTGTGTTCCCTAGCGTCTCGACGTTTTCGGCGGCGGCGACCCGTGCCGTCTCGACCATCCCCTGTGAGAGCGCAGGGCGGCCACAGCAGTTCACGTCCGGAACCTCGACGGCGTAGCCGAATCCTTCGAGGACGCGGACCGCCGCCCTGCCGACGGAGGGATGATTGAACGTCGTGTAGCAGTCGGGGTAGAGGACGACCGCACCGCGCTCGCCGGCCGTCGGCGCGGGGTCGCGGGCGGCGAACCACTCGAGCAGCGACTCGCTTACGAACTCGGGAAGTTCCCGCCGCCGGTCGATACCGAGCGTCTTCTCCGCGACGATGCGACCCGGTTCGAACCCGGCGAGTCGGTTCGCAATCGGTGCGAGGGCGCTTCCGACCCGGTTCAGCGTCCGCACGTTGCCGAACAGACGGGCGCGGAGGGGAGTGCCCTCTCGTTCGTGTTTCTGGTGTTTCGCCTCGGTCTTCAGTTTCGCCACGTCGACGCCGGTCGGACACTCCGTCTCGCAGGCCTTGCAGGCGAGACAGCGGTCGAGCACTTCCTCCTGGAACCAGTCGCTCGTCAGTGCGTCCTCGCCGAGTTCGCCGTCGATTGCGTCTCGGAGGGCGTTCGCCCGCCCCCGCGTGCTCGTGACCTCCTCGCCGGTCGCCCGGTACGACGGACACATCACGCCCCCGTCGGTCGTCCGGCACTTCGAGCAGCCGTTGCACTGTTCGACCATCGAGTCGAACCCGCGTTCGTCGCCGAAGTCGAGCGCCGTCTCGACCTCGCGGGGGTCGTAGCCGTCGTATCGGAGTGCCTCGTCGACTCTGGCAAGGTCGCCGGTGGAATCGGGAACGACCTTCGCCGGATTACAGACGTCGTCGGGGTCGACGGTTCGTTTGATGGTCTCGAACGCCTCGTACAACGTCTCGCCGTACATCTCGGGGAGGTGTTCGGAGCGGAGGCGACCGTCGCCGTGTTCGCCGGAGACGGCACCCCCAACGTCGAGCACCACGTCGTGAACCTTCTCGGAGACCGAGCGGAGGTGTTCGCGGTCCGACTCGTCTTTGAGGTTCAGGAACGGTTTGACGTGGAGCACGCCCTGCCCCGCGTGGCCGAACACGCTGGCGTCGAGGCCGTGGTCGGCGAGGACGTCGGCGACGCGGTCGAGGTACGCGGGCAGTTCCTCGGGTGGAATCGCCGCGTCCTCCACGAACGAGGGGGCCTGCTCGTCGCCCGGTCGGCGGTTGAGCAGCGGGTTCGAGGCCTTTCGAACCCGCCAGAGCCGCTCCTGTTCTTCGTCGGTGACCGCACGTTCGACGGCGACGGTCTTCGCGGTTCGGGAGGCGGCGATGGCCGTGTCGAGGCGGCGTTCCCGTTCGCTCGCGTCGCTCTCGACCTCGACGAGCAACGCGGCTCCCGCCTCGTCGGGGACGAGGTCGATACCCCACGCCTCGCGGGCGTAGCCCAGCACGGCGTCGTCTACGAGTTCGACTGCGCTCGGGTCGGCGGTCAGTGCGTCGGTCACGGCGTCGGCGGCGCTTCGAACGTCGTCGTAAAACACCAGCGCGGCCGCTCGGGCCTCTGGACGCTCGGTCAGTTCGAGCGTCACCTCGGTGACGATACCGAGAGTGCCCTCGCTCCCGACGAGGAGGTTCGAGAGGTCGACCCACGAACCGTCGTTGGCGACGCTCGATTCTAAGTCGTAGCCACTGGAGTTGCGGTCGACGTCGGGATAGCGGCGCTCGATTTCGTCGGCGTGTTCGTCGGCGAGGTCGAGGACGGTTCGGTAGAGTTCTCCGACGCGGTCGTCGCGGGCGAGTTCGCCGTCGAGTCGCTCACCGTCTCGTCGGTCGAACGTCGCGGTGGTGCCCTCGGGCAACACGCACTCGACTCGGCTGACATTGTCCCGGGTCGTCCCGTGGCGAACCGAGTGCGGGCCCGCCGCGTCGTTGGCGACCATCCCGCCGATGGTACAGGTGCTCGACGTGCTCGGGTCGGGCGGAAAGTACAGTCCGTGTTCGGCCAGCGCGTCGTTCAACTCGTCCAGGACGACACCGGGTTGGACGGTGACCGTCTTCGCCGCGGGGTCGACCGACACGACCTCGTCGAAGTGACGCGAACAGTCGAGGACGATTCCCTCGCCGACCGCGTTCCCGGTGAGGCTCGAACCCGCACCCCGAGCGACCACGCTCGTCCCGGTCTCGCGGGCGAATCGAAGCGTCCGTCGAACGTCAGCGACCGAGGCCGGCCAGACGACCCCGGCGGGTTCGACCCGGTAGATGCTCGCGTCCGTCGCGTACAACGTCCGGGCCGTCTCGCCGAAGTCGGTCTCGCCGTCCAGGTTCGGGAGACCGGTCGGAACCGCCTCCCGTTCCGTCTCTCTGTCTACGCTCATGGTCGTCGGTCTGCCCGCGAGCGGGATGACCCTTCACTCCAACATGGTTCGGGTTTTAGGTGATAAAGCGGTGGACATGTTTTCGAACAGGCTAAAGTGGTCGGCTCGAGTCGTGGTACCTATGAGCGAGCATCGCGTCGCCGCGTGCCAGTTCGAACCGGCCGTCGGTGACGTCACCGGCAACCTCGAAACCGTCGAGCGAACCCTCGCCAGTCTCCCGTCGAACGTCGCCCTCGCCGTCTTCCCCGAACTCTGTGTCACGGGGTACGACCTCGACGTCATCAGCGAACGTGCGACGCCGGTTCCGGGCGATCTGACCGAACGAATCGTCCCCCTCGCCGCCGAACACGACGTGCCCGTCGTCGCTGGCGTTCCGGAACGCGACGGCGAGCGACTGTACAACAGTCTCGTCGTCGTGGACGGCGACGGCGTTCGCGCCACCTACCGAAAACGGCACCCGTGGGGGGACGAGGCGGACGTCTTCGCGACCGGCGACGGTCCGACGACGGTCGAAACGTCCGTCGGTACCGTCGGCCTCGCGCTCTGTTACGACCTCAACTTCCCGGAAGTCGGCCTCGAGTACGCTCGCGAGGGCTGTGACGTCCTCGCGGTGTCGGCCGCCTGGCGCACCAGTTACGTGGACGATTGGCGACTCCTGCTCCGTGCCCGGGCGCTCGACGGCCCGTACTACGTCGTCGGGTCGAATCACGTCGGCGACCAGCGTGGGCGCGACCACGCTGGCCGGAGTCTCGTCGCCGACCCATTCGGAACGGTTCTGTCGGAGGTCACCGAGGGTGCTGGCCACGCCGTCGTTCCGGTGGACCGCGAACGAATCGAAACGTGTCGGACGCGAAATCCGGTTCGGGAGAGTCGAGGCTGGTCGTAGCGTTCGTCTCCCACTTCGACGGGGAACCTCGAAAAGGACGCCGGTGGTTCCACTTTCGGTACGCTGCGGGGTCGTTCTCGGTCGGACGAACGGACGAGGTCTCACTCTCGAACTGTCGCCGAAATCGCGTTGCTCCAAGCGTCGAGTAGGTCGGGGTAGTTCTCCGACAATCTCCGTGAAACGGTCGCACAGCCGTAGTAACCGGAAATTACCTATTACACAGTTTACCGTCGTTTCGAGGTATGTTTCGCCCCCTCGACAAACTCCGCAGGACGCTGTTCGATCGGGCAGACGAGCGAGTGCTCTTCACCTGTGGCGGCTGCGGGCGGTCGTTCGAGGTTCAACGGCAGGTCTGTCCGGAGTGTGGCGGGTACAATTTCACTCGGACGAACTGGGATAGCAGTTAGCTGTCGTCGTTCGTCGACGGGAGTCGAACCCCTCGACCGATTGGTCGGCTTTTCTACGTGTATCTTCAAACCGTTGCACGCCGTATCGTTCTAGAGCCGTGGTCAGAGAACTGGAGCGCGACCTCGGACTGTACGCGACCCTCACGATAAGTATCGGCGCGATGGTCGGGAGCGGAATCTTCGTGCTCCCCGGACTGGCGTCGAAGATTACCGGCCCGTCGGTCGTCCTCGCGTACTTACTCGCGGGGGTGCTCGTTCTCCCCGCCGCGCTTTCGAAAGCCGAGATGGCGACCGCGATGCCCCAAAGCAGGCGGAACGTATCTGTACATCGACCGGGCGATGGGACCGTTGCCGGGAACCATCGTCGGAATCGGTGCGTGGTTCACCCTCGTGTTCAAGAGCGCTTTCGCAGTCGTCGGACTCGGAGCGTATCTCCTGTTGGTCGTCTCCGTCCCTGCCGAAGCGGTCACCGTCGTCGGCCTCGTACTCGCACTCGGACTCTTCCTCGTCAACGTCGTCGGCGTCAAACAGAGCGGACGATTGCAGGCCGCCATCGTCAGCGTCGTCTTGCTCTCGCTCGTCGTATTCATCGGGGACGGACTCACGTACGTCGACCAACCCAACTACCATCCGTTTCTCGCCCACGGTGGGGACGGTCTGTTGGCGGCGACCGGATTCGTGTTCGTGAGCTACGCCGGTGTGACGAAGATAGCGAGCGTCGCCGAAGAGGTCGAAGACCCGGGGCGAAACATTCCCGCAGGTATCATCTCGTCTGTCGTCCTCATGATGTTCGTCTACACCTTCGTCGTCTTCGTCATCGTGGGTGTTGCGCCGGCGGCCGAACTGTCGGATTCGCTGACTCCGATGGCGCTCGCCACGAACGAAATCCTCGGGTCTGCCGGCCAACTCGGTATCAGCGTCGTCGCCGTACTGGCGCTCACGAGCATGGCGAACGCGGGTATCCTCTCGTCGTCGCGATACCCGCTCGCCATGAGCCGCGATTCGCTCGCGCCGCCGATATTGGCCCGGATTAACGACCGATTTCGGACTCCCGTCTTCTCAATCGGCTTCACCGGACTCATCCTCGTTATCCTCGTCCTGTTCGTCCCGGTCGTGTCGTTGGCAAAGCTCGCCAGCGCGTTTCAGATTCTGGTGTTCGTATTCGTGAACGCGGCGCTGGTCGCGTTTCGTGAGAGCGAGCTTTCGTGGTACGAACCGGAGTTCGTCGCCCCTGCCTATCCGTGGGTGCAACTGTTCGGGATGCTCGGTGGACTGGTGCTTCTCACGCAGATGGGACCGATTCCTATCGCCGGTGCTGTCGGCATCGTCACCGGTGGCCTCCTCTGGTATCGACTGTACGGCCGGGAACGGACGGAACGGGAAGGTGCGGCGCTCGACGCCATCCGTCGGAGTTCCGTAGAGCGTGCACTCGAACGGACGAGGGAGGTCCGTTCTGCGCAGCGTCCGATGCGACTGCTCGTCCCGGTCGGCCGGGAGCCGACTCCCGAACGTCGGCGAGAACTCGTCGAACTGATTCGTCTCGGGTCGGACGTCGTTCGTCCCACGGACGGTCGGGTTCAGGTCGTCCACTTCGAAGAGATACCCGAGCAACTCGGACTCTCTGCAGCAGTAGACCAGTCCACGGTGAACGTCGAACTGGAATCCGACACCGGTGAACTCTTAGAGGCCACCGACGTTCCGGTCGAATTCGGTGAGATAGTCACCCACGACACGAAGCGGGCGGTCGCGAACTTCGCTGACCACTACGACGTCGACATCGTTCTCGGTGAGTGGCACCCGAGTCGGTGGCACGCCGAACTCCTCGGCGCTGACGTGGACTGGTACATGCGAAACACCGCCGCCGACCTCGTCTTCGTCCGTAACCGGGGATACGACTCCGTCGACGAAATCACCGTCATCGCCGACCAGGGGCCGTTCGACCCACTCGAAATCGTCGTCGCAGACGGCATCGCCACCGCGTCAGATGCGACGATTCGGTTCGTGGCCACGGTCGAAGAATCCGCTTCTGACAAACAACTCGAAACGGCGGTGCAGTATCTCGACGCTCTCGGCGAGTTCTGCCGCAGGCGGTGTGAAACGACGGTGGTCACGTCCGACGACAGTGTGGAAGGTATGGTCGACGCTGCCCGGTCGTCTGACGTGGTCGTCATCGGAACCTCCGCCCACCATCTCGTCTACGACGTGCTCTTCGGGGCCGTCCCGGACGAACTGGTGGAGCGATTGGAGTGTACCGTCTTGCTCACTCACTCGCGAAAATCACGACGGCACACGTTCTTGCGGGCGCTCATCGACCGACTCGTCTACTGAGACTGTCCACAGTCCGTGGCGACGCGGACTGCTCGGCCACAAAGCAGTGCTAGGTTCCCGTCGTCACTCGGAAGGAGAATGCCCGAGATTCCACGACGACGGATACTGCGGGGAACCGCTGGACTGGCGTTCGCGTTCACCGGCTGGGGAACCCCGACCGAGTACCGCGACCCGCGGGCGGAGACGCGTTTCGGCCCCGTCGCCGACTACGTCGCCACGACGACGACCGAACTCGAAGCCGCGTTCGACGCGCTCACCGGCGGGGAGACGCTCGTCGTTACGGGCGAAAACGCCCCCTACCGAACGACCCGCTGGCTCGACGTCGACGTAGACGGCGTGACGGTCGTCGGTCCCGGCGTTCCCGCCCTGGTCCAACCTGCAGACGACGCGAACGTCGGCGGTATCCGAATCGGCTCCAACCGTCACTGTGAGAACGTGACGATTCGGGGTATCGGCTACCACGGCAATCCCGCTGGCCAGCGCTCGTTCGCCAAGCGACTTCACGGTATCCTCGTTCGAGACGCGAGGAACGTCACCCTCTCCGGAAACTACCTGACACGAACGCACCCGTATCGCGAACACGGAGACGGCGGCAGCGGTATCAGCGCAGAGCGCGAGTGTCGACACGTTCGTATCCTCGGCAATCGAATCGACGACGTCGGCGATAGAGGTATCCAGGTCGCAGGACAGGGCGTCGTCGTCTCCGGAAACGTCGTCACGAACGGCTTCGACCGCTCCATCTCGTGTGACGTCTGGCGGTCAGGAAACCACGAGCAGGGACGGAACGTCGCCATTGTCGGGAACGTGCTGGGAGACAACAGCGAGGGGAGCCTGGTCGGTCTCGGTGGAAACGACGCGAAGACCGACCGTGGATACGTGCTCGTGGCTAACAACGTCGGGTTCGGCGCTCACAAATCGTTCTGCCACGTGGGCTTCACGGGCGGGATCAGCAACGTCCGAATCGCCGGCAACGTGAGCGTCGCCGACGAATCGTCGGCGTTCTCCGGTATCTCGATAGACATCGAACGCGCGACGAACGTCACCGTCGCCGACAACGACCTCTACGACTACGGCGGGGCGGGCGTTAATCTCGGACGCGGTATCTCGTCGTTCGTCGTCGCGAGAAACGGGATTTACGACGCCGGAACCGACGGCATACGTCTCGTCGGCGCGACGAACGGAACGGTCGAACACAACACCATCGTGAACGCTGGACGGGCAGGTGTGTTGCTGGACGACGCGCGGTTCGCCGTCGTCGAGAGCAACCGCGTCAGACGGGTCGAGCGTGCGGGAATCGTCGCCCACGGCCAGGGGGAGACACACCACGAGATTATCGGCAACCACCTCCGGGGATACGGTGAGGGCGGCGGCCACGACGCCGGTATCCTGATTCGAACCGAGCGAAACGTCGTCCGAGGAAATCGAATCTATCGGAGCGACGGCCCGGCAATCGTCGAAGGCGACAGTGGCGGTGCCACGTTCTACGGCGAAAACTGGACCGGCGCACGCGACCCGTGGCTCGTCGACAGCCCGACGTCGCTCGTCCGAAACCACGTCCCGGCGTTCGACGTCCATCGCGGTCTCGTCGCCGACCAGGACGGCGTCGTCATGGTGCGATTCGACAAACCGTACGCACGACGACCGAAGCTGACGTTCGGTCGTATCGGCGGCGGCGTCAGGTCGACGTCCTACGTCACGACGGCAGACGGCGATTTCGAGGGGGTGACGCTCGAGGTCGAGTCGCCGGGTGCCACGGTCGACGTCTTCGTCGATCCGGTGTGAACGAACTCGATTCGTTCTGCGTGGCCGTCTCACCGGTCGCTGACGACGGTTCCTCGGGACGTCACCGACGACGCAGCGGAACGGTTCGAACCGTCCGCTTCAGTCGCTCGTAGTAGCTTCGCCACCCGCGGTCGTCGGTGTCGGAATCGACCGGCGACGGCCGCCGATTGGGTTCGTCGGCGTCGAGAGACGGGGTTACGGAGAATGCGGTCACACCCACGCCGACGGACACGCCGAGCGACGACGCCAGTACCGCGAACCCCGGACCGACGTCTCCGACGCCGAACGCGTCGAGTTGCAGGAACGTCCACACCAGACCGGAGACGAAAAACACCACTCCGGCACCGGTCAGCCAACCGTCCGTGGCAGACACCGACCCGTCGGTGAGCCAGACGAGGAGACCGCCAGCGAGCGCGTGGAGGACGAAGATTGCGACCAGTATTCCGACGGTCGAGACGATTCCGAGTGGGTTCCACGACGACGACCCGTCCGTCCCACCGTTCGAGACGCCAAAGACGCTCTCTACGAGTCCGAGGAACGCCTCTAACAGTGTGGCGAGAACGCCGTCGATTACTTCGAGTGACCCCGTAACGAGTCGTGCTTCGAACTCGAACAGCCACCTTGCAAGGTCGAGGACTTCCGCCTGCCCCGTGGCTTTTCCGAGGACGAAGAGGAAGACCAGTGGTATCACACCGAACGTGACGAGTCGTCTGACGAGTCGGTAGCCGACGCCGTCACGCTGAACGAGTCTCTTGCCGACGAACGAACCGAGAACCAACAGCGGGACGATTGCCAGTGGCGACGCCTGGAGGACACCGACGGTCGCGTCGAACATGTGATAAGATGTAACCCCGAGTACGCTGACACTCGGCAGGCGACAAAGTGAGTGTTTTGGCTCTGTCGTCGTGTTCTTTGCCCCACCGTTCGCGTACGTGACATCGTATTGGGTGTTCTCGAAACGTTCCTCGTCTTCGAAGTATCCATCTTCGTTCGTCACTGGACGAAGCCCACGAAACGTCGAAGTTTCTTCCATCCACGTGTCTCATTTTCTAACAATACTACCTGTTTATGCTCGTCCGAGTTCTAGATTCTCGTTGCGGTCGAATATGGAAGAGAGTGGCAAAATAGACACAGTAGACTCGGAGAGAGACGCAGGGGGCATCTTTTCAGACGGGTCTCGCAGATCGTTCATGAAAAAGGGCGCGCTGGGGGCGAGCGCGCTCGCACTCGGTCTCGGCAGCGCTGGGACCGTCGCTGCCCAGGAGTCCGCAACTGTACTCGTGTACACGTACGCGTACCACCCGAACGTGCCGTTCAGAATCACGAACGCGCTCGAACAGTCCACGGTCGTTCGACTCCTCCAGCGACCTGGCGGCGGAGACGTGCCCGAAATCACCCAACCCGACGATTACAGAGGCTGGGTCATCCGATACGACCTCGGCGGCCGAGACGCCGCGATAACTGCCATGATGTTTTCGCGGGACGCTACCTTCAGCCGTGGTGACAGACGTCGGTTCTCCGGCGATGCGAACGTCTTCAGCAGCGAACTCAATCTGTTGAGCACGACGACTCGAAGCAGGAACTGAGAGCAGAGCGGACGAGAACACGGGGACCGTTCCCCAACGCGTCGTTTTTCGGATTGGCGAATCCTCGCGAGTTACTGCGAAACGCGGATGTGGAGTTCGATTCCGTTCGGGTCGGTCACAGAAACGCCGCCGTCGAGAGTCGAAATCGACCGGTTTAGCTCGTCGAATCGTCGCCGTATCGCGTCGAGGCGCTTTCGGTCTGGAACGACGAGTTCGAACCATCGGAGGCCACGCCCGGTCGGTGGCGCAGTTCGGCCGTTCCAGACGTTCAATCCCACGTGGTGATGGTAATCACCGTCCGCCACGAACAGCGCCGATTCACCGTACCGTTGGCGAACGTCCATTCCGAGAATCTCGACGTAGAACGTCTCCGACTCGGACAGCGACGAAACCTCCAGGTGGACGTGTCCCACCGTCGTCCCCTCCGGAAGGTTCGGGCTACTTCGGTCGCCTTTACGTATCGCGTCGAGGTCGAGCGGAAGCGTCTCCATGCGGATGGTCCCGTCGTCCGCTCGCGGCCACGCCACCGATGGCCGGTCTCGGTACACCTCGATGCCGTTGCCTTCCGGGTCGCTGAAATACAGGGCTTCACTCACAAGGTGGTCCGACGCGCCATCGAGTCGCCACTGTTCTCGAACCCGAGACAATGTGTCCCCGAGAGCGACGCGCGAGGGGACGTTGAACGCGACGTGAAACAGTCCCGACTCGTCGGGTCGACGCTCCGCGGCGTCCGGTCGTGCGACCAGTTCGAGGAGCGGTTCG
The DNA here is from genome assembly GCF_054177595.1 of Haladaptatus ordinarius. Taxonomy (NCBI): domain Archaea; kingdom Methanobacteriati; phylum Methanobacteriota; class Halobacteria; order Halobacteriales; family Haladaptataceae; genus Haladaptatus; species Haladaptatus ordinarius. Next base: position 25,828 of record NZ_JBPEHH010000030.1, read on the forward strand.
TTCCCGACTCCGAGCGTCGCACGTTCGGCTCTTCGCCGTTGGACGGTGAGTCCGACGACGTCTCGATAGAACCCGACCATCTCGTCTAAGTCGTTCACGCGGAGTGACACGCGCCCGATACGCGCCGTTGCTGGATGGTCGGCATCCTCATTCATCACTCTAGACTCTGGTTCAACACGGGGATAACGATGCCGTCTGTTCCCGTTGGTCGACGTGTGAGCGAGAACGAGATACCGTGCGTCTTCGGAGTTCCCGTCGGGGGGACGGCGGTCGCAGGGAGAACAGAGGGTGGTGGGTGTCAGACAACACGAAAGCCAAGGTGTGCCATGGTACTAGTGTGATTCTCCCTGCAATCGATCCTGTTTCCCTCTGCGGTAAATAATTTGTGGCTGTTATCTGGGTGTAACTATCTTGCGGTCCCCTCGCGGGTAGTCGATTCCGGACGTTCACTCGAACACGGTCGTCGCGACGTAAGCGTTGGCGAGCGGATGGTATCCCGGTTCCACTTCGATTCCTCGATTCGGCCCATCGCGGTCGTTCTCTCGGGACAGTCGCTCGAACCAGTTCCCGTACTTCGAGTTGACGAACCGTTCGTCGGCGTACTCCCACAGCCTGTCGTACCAGTCTTCGTACTCGCTATCGCGCTCGCTCAGGAGGGCTGTTGCGCCGATGCCTTCGGCGACCGCCCACCCGTACTTGTCGGCGACGACCGGTTCGCCATCTTCGTCGACCGTGTAGTAGAATCCGCCGTGCTCGTCGTCCCATCCCATCTCGACGGCGAGGTCGAAGAGTTCCCGGGCGCGCGTCGTCACCCACTCGTCTTCCCGGTGGTCGGCGAGCGTCGACAGGAGCTTCGACCATTCGAGGTGGTGGCCGGGCTGGTAGCCCCACGGGCGAAACTGATGGCGGGGGTCGTCCCTGTTGTGCTCCATGTCGTGGTTCCACTCCGCGTCGAAGTGCTCCCAGAGGCGTCCGTCCGTCTCGTCTGCGAGGTCGCTGACGAGTACTTTGGCGATGCTGTACGCACGGTCGAGATATCGCGTCCGTCCAGTCGCTTCGTAGGCTGCGAGCAACGCTTCGCAGGTGTGCATGTTCGCGTTCTGTCCGCGGTAGGGGGCGACGGTCTCCCACCGTCCGTCCGCTCGGTCGGCACACAGTCCGTGCTCGGGTTCCCAGAACCCCTCGTCGATGGTCTCGAACGCGGTCTGGAGTTCCTCTCTCGCGCCGGGTACTCCCGCCTCGACCGCCCGAGCGCTCGCCAGCAACACGAACGCGTGACCGTAGCAGTATCGGGTGTCGTCTTCGGTCTTCGTTCCACGGAGTAGCCAGTCGTAGCCCTCGTGTTCGTCGTCCCAGTGGTGGTTCGAGAGGAACGAGAGCCCGTGTTCGGCCGCAGTTCGACACCAGTCCGGCCCGTCTACGAGGACGCCGACGCTGAAGTTGTGGACTGCTCGTGCGGTCGCGACGAGATGTTTCGTGCGTCCGTCGTAGACGTGGCCGTCTCGCTCGTCGAGTTGCGCGACGTATCCGCCGAATCGGCGGTCGATACACGCCGGATAGTAGAAGTTGAGAACGTTCAGCATCCGCTGGCGGAGCACCCACGGGTCGCGGTTGTTCGGCGAGACCATACCCGAACTGCCGAATGGAGACAGGAGACTCTTCCGGTCGGTTGAGATCGCGCTCCCGTTCGTCGGCCCCCGCGCTGTCGATAGGTCTTTGCGAACACTTTCCGTCCTCTCGTGTGATGACACGCTCCGACCGTTCCCTCGAACTCTCCCGCGACGAGATGAGACGAATGGTAGACGAGGCCAGCGAGCGCGTTTTGGACCATCTGGAGACGCTGCCGGACCAGCCGACGACCAACGTCGACGACGCCGAGGAGCGAGCAGAGCGTCTGCGCGAGCCACTGCCCGAAGAATCCACGTCGTTCGACGAACTGCTCGACCTGCTGTTCGAGGAGGCCATCCCGTACTCGCTGAACGCGCCGCATCCGGGGTACCTCGCGTACATTCCGGGTGGCGGTCTCTTTCACTCGGCCGTGGCCGACCTCATCGCCGACGCGACCAACCGGTACACCGGGACGTGGTTCGGTGCACCCGCACTGGTTCGCATCGAGATGAACGTAATCGAGTGGTTCTGCGAGATGGTCGGCTACCCCGAGGAGGCGTTCGGCCTGCTCACGACCGGTGGGTCCATGGCCAACCTCATCGCGTCCGTCACTGCGCGGCGGAATCGCCTCGCAGACGATTTTCTCGACGGTGTCGTTTACACCAGCGACCAGTCACACCACTCGGTCGCCAAATCCGCGGTATTGGCCGGGTTTCCCCCGGAAAACGTCCGCTCGATTCCGACCGACGAGACGTACCACATCCGAGTCGATGCCCTCGAACGGGCTATCGAGGACGACCGTGCTGACGGGAAACGACCCTTCCTCGTCGTCGCGAACGCCGGGAGCACAAACACGGGGGCGGTCGACGACCTCGACGCGCTCGCCGACTGCTGTGCCCGTGAAGACCTGTGGCTCCACGCGGACGCCGCCTACGGCGGGTTCTTCGTTCTGACCGAGGAGGGATGCCGCCGACTCGCGGGACTCGACCGGTGTGATTCCATCACGTTGGACCCCCACAAGGGACTGTTTCTCCCGTACGGGACGGGTGCGCTACTGGTTCGAGACGGTGAAACGCTGGCCCACGCCCACGCCGTGAGCGCCGACTACATCCCCGACTGGGAGTCCGACTCCGGGTTGGCGGATTTCAGTCAACTCGGCCCGGAGCTCTCCCGCGATTTTCGTGGCCTGCGCGTCTGGTTGCCGCTGAAGATGCACGGCATCGAACCGTTTCGCACGAACCTGGCTGAGAAGATGGAACTCGCACGATGGGCCGCCGACCGACTGGACGAGATGGACGACGTCCGCGTCGTAGCCGAACCACAGCTCTCGACGCTCGCGTTCCGTCTCGAACCCCCGAACACGGACGGCGAAACGCTCGACAGTCTCAATCGCGAACTGCTGGCGACCGTCAATCGACTCGGCCGCGTACATCTCTCGGGAACGACGTTGGACGAGCGGTTCACCCCGCGTATCAGCGTCCTCTCCTTCCGAACACACCGCGAGCACGTCGAACACTGCATCGAGGACGTCGCGACGGTCAGCCGACAGCTCGTGGACTGACCGCCGACCGCTACTCCACCACTTCGGGCCACATGGACGATACGGCGCGGGAAGAGACGAGTCCGCCAGGGGCGAAACGACTACGTCAGAACGCTGTGGAAATCGATTGGATCTCCCATCCGTGATGACCCGCGCTGTTCCGACTGTCGAGGTCTCGAACGAACGTCGTCTACTCTCCCGATGGTCTGCCCGACGACTCGCTGACCGCCCTCTTCGGTGTCGGATACTTCGTCGGAAACGAGTAGGCGCGATGTCGCCCGGAACCGTCAGCCGACGGGTTCGAACACGGGGGCTGGCATCCCGTCCATCGTCGTGCTATCGGTGAACTCGACGGCGTCTCCGATTTCGACGCGCCCTTCGATTCGGCCGAGGAGACGAGTGTCGCCGAGTTCGACGAGGGCGACCTGATACGGCCCCTCGAGGCCCGTCGGCGGGACGGCGATGGTGGTCTCGCTGTGGACCTCGCCCTGCTGTGGGAGTTCGTGCGACACGAGGTCGCGGTCGCCACAGTCGATGCAGGCGCGTTTGGGTGTGGCGGTGACGTGACCACACGACCGACATTGCAGGCCGACCAGTCGTCCTGCTTCGAGGTGTTCTCGCCACTCGGCGTACGTTACCGTCTCGCTTTCCTCGCGGTCGCTCGGACTCATGCTCGTTCCTCCATGACGGTGACGACGGTCGTCGCAGCGTCGCCGCCGAGGTTGTGCGCGACTCCGGTCGTCGCGTCCTCGACCTGGCGTCGGTCGGCGTCGCCGCGTAGTTGTTCGGTCAGTTCCACTATCTGTGCGGTTCCAGTCGCGCCGATGGGATGGCCCTTCGCTTTGAGTCCGCCACTCGGATTCACCGGGACGTCGCCGTCCACGTAGGTGTGGCCGTCCGCCGCCGCACGCCCACCCTCGCCGTCGTCGAAGAGGCCGAGCGCTTCGATGGCAAGTATCTCCGCGCCCGTGAAACAGTCGTGTACTTCGGCGAAATCCACGTCGTCGGCGGTGACGTCGGCTTGCGCGTACGCCTCGCTCGCGGCGTCACGGGCGGCCCGTGTAGCGGAAAGCGAACCCTTGTCGGCCAGCGGGACCGCGTCGGTCCTGTGGCCGATTCCCGTCACGTCGACCGGGTCGCCCGCGACGCTCTCTGCGAGGTCATCGCCGACGACGACGACTGCAGACGCGCCGTCGGAGAAAGGACAACAGTCCATGAGGTGGAACGGGTCGGCGACGATGGGACTCTCCAGCACCGCCTCCACGGTCGTGTCACGGCCGAAGTGGGCGTTCGGATTGAACTGCCCGTGGTGGTGGTTCTTGACGGCGACTTCCGCGAGCTGGTCCGCCGTCGTTCCGTACTCGTGCATGTGTCGCTTGGTGAGCAACGCGAACACGCCCGGGAACGTCAGCCCCGTCGGTTGTTCGTACTGTCGGTGGGCCGCGCTGGCGAAAATCCGTGTCATCTCGCCGGTTCCGAGACCGGTTTCGGAGGTACAGCGTTCGACGCCACCGACCAGCGCGACGTCGTGGACGCCCGCTTCGACCGCCTGCACGGCGTGCTTGAACGCGTTCGAGGAGGTCGCACAGGCGTCTTCGAATCGCTGGCAGGGGATCCCCTGGAGACCGAGGTGCGTCGCCAGTTTCGGTGCGAGGTGGGTGTCGGTTTCGGCCTGGCCGCCGAGCGCGTTCCCCAGATAGAAGGCGTCGACCTCGTCGATACCGACGCCTGCGTCGTCTATCGCCGGAAACGCGGCGTCGGCAAAGAGTTCGTCGAGTGGCGTATCGTGTGGGCCGAACGTGGTCATACCTGCCCCCACGACGGACGCTCGTGTCATGCTCACACGTTTCCGGGGGAAGACAAAGAAGTTACTGTCTCTCGAACTGTCCACCCATCGCACGCGGCGTCGTCCGAATCGAAACGCCTGAAAACTCCGGCGTGCTGAACGTTCACAGATAATTTAACGAATATTTTAGGCACAACTATTAATCCACTGAGAGTGGTTCCACTACTACGGGTGGCGACTGGCTCGAACGACACCGTGAACGACGGTCGATATCGAAACCACTGGACAGTGCCGGTCGACTCCCGACGAAGGGGGCCTTCCATCGGTATCTCTCCACAGCCCTCTTTGGGACATCCCTACCTGCACGTTCTCTAGACCAGTACGGGTTCGGCAACGAACCGTTCGAAAAACTGATCAGTTGACCAACAGCAGTGCTGATGGTTATCGACGTTTGACTGTTTCGTATGGTGGGGAGTGAGAACACGGCACGAAGCCGTACCGCTCGGAGAACGTTCCTGAAATCTCTGTCCGGTAGTCTACTGGGGATGCACGTCATCGGAACCGCAACGGCAGGGGGACGGCGCGGCCGTCGACAGGAGACCACGACCACGCAGGCCGACGGGTTGCGAGTGGCCGGTCGCCATCCGGTCGACGGTGCCCAAGAGGTCGTCGTCCAGGAAAATTACGCCTACGTGGCCGCGACGGGTGTCAGGGAGGGAGACAGCAGTGGGAGATTCGGCGCGCTCGTCGTCGTCGATTTCGAAGACCCGACACGACCGCAAACCGTCGCGCGCCGGGAACTCCCATCCGACGAGTTTCGGACACCCAACACGCTCGACGCGAAGGTCGACGGTGACGTCGCTGGACTCGCCAACGACGCAAACTTCCCGGGGCCAGGCGGTGTCGCCTTCTACGACGTGAAGAACCCCGCGAAGGCGCGACAGACCTCGTTCTACAACGCGAACGCCGGCGTTCACAACTTCTTCATCGACGGCGACCTGGCGTACCTCGTCATCAACGAACCGCAGTACGTCGATTCGAACGGGGACGGCGAAGTCGACCAGGGTCGACTCTTCGGTAACACGGGAATCGAAATCGTCGACATCTCCGACCCGGCACGGCCTGCGCGGGCCGGGCGATGGTTGTTGCGAGACGACCGGCCAAAGTTCGCTCGCGCCGGAATCAACAACAGCCACGACCTGTTCGTGCAGGACGACCTCGCGTACGTGGCCTACTGGGACGCTGGCGTCGTCGTCCTCGACGTGAGCGACCCGAGCGACGTGCGAGTCGTCTCGCAGTTCGGCGCTGCTCCCGAGGCGACGAAGCAGATTCGACCCTTCGACCTCGGTGGCGACCCCGGCTACATCGATACCGTCTTCCCGAACCGTCGTTTCAACGCCCTGCCCGGAAACGCCCACTACGTCCAGCCGTCGCCGGACGGCGACCTGGTGTACGTCGGAGCCGAGACGTTTCTGGACGAACCCGGTGGCATCGATATCTGGGACGCGTCGAATCTCGACTCGCCGGAGATGGTCGGTACCATCGAGGCACCTGGAGGGAGGATGGACGAGGGTGCCGGTGGGGTGATGCTCGACCCGGAAGATCCGGCCGTTCTCCGTCGACTGAGTACCTCCCACAATTTCGACGTGACGGCTGACACGCTCTACACGTCGTGGTACGGCGGGGGTGTTCGCGTGTTCGACGTCGGAGACCCGTCGAGTCCCAGCGAGGTCGCGACGTACAACGCCGCTAACTCCGCGTTCTGGACGGCAGTCGTCACCGAGAACCATATCGTCGCGAGTGATATCGACCGTGCCCTCGTCTTTCTCCAGCGGTCCGGCGGCTGATTCGTCTTCCTCGCCGGACACGCTGGATGTCAATTTCGATACGTCCGAACAGCCAGTCTGAACGGAAAACGGCGGGAAACCCCACCGTGTGGCCCGAGGAGAGCTATCAGGGAAGGCTAGCCTTACTGACCGTGCTCGGTCCGAGCGTCGGTCTTCGTCGGGCGATAAGTGACGGATAACAAAGAACATCGCGGTGTCGTATGGGTCCATCCACGGCGGTTCGTGGGTCGAACTGGTGATTTTATGACACGGACTATCGTCATCGGACTCGACGGAGCAGGATTCGAACTCCTCGACGAGTGGCTCTCGGCAGGGGAACTCCCGACGCTCCAGCGAATCGTCGAGCAGGGGGTGACGGGTGATCTACAGTCCGTCTTGCCACCGGTCACGTCGCCGAACTGGAAAGCGTACGCTACTGGGAAAAATCCCGGTCGACTCGGCATCTACTGGTGGTACAACGTCGATACGACCGACCGGAGCGTCTACCGTCCGGCGGAACGGTATCACGACCACGCCGAATACTGGGATTTGCTCGCCGAACGTGAACGCGTCGGTGTTCTCGGGGTTCCGACCACCTTCCCGCCGAAATCGGTCGGTGAGGCGTACGTTTCGGGCGCACCGGACGCCGACGAGACGGGGTACGCTTCCCCACCGGAACTCGAAGCCGACCTCGAAGAGCGATTCGACTACCGAATCTCGACACGGCGCTCGCTATCCTCGGAGTCGACGGCGGCGTACGAGGAGGTACTCGACCGCATCGACACGCAGTTTCGCGTCGGTAAGTACCTGCTCGAACGCCACGACCTCTCTTTTCTCCAGTTGACGACCTTCCACATCAACGTCCTGCACCATCACATCTGGGATGACGAGTACACCCTCCGGGCGTGGAAGTGCATCGACGACCACATCGCGTCGTTGCTCGACAGCGACACGAACATCGTCCTCATGAGCGACCACGGTCACGCGGAGATAGACTCGGTGTTCTACGTCAACCGATGGCTCGAACGAGAGGGCTACCTCTCGTTCGACACTCGCGTGAGTGGAACGCTCCACCAGGCCGGTGTCACTGCCGACCGAATAAACCGCGTCCTCACCGAGATGGACATTCTCCTCCCCTTCGACCCGCAGTCGGTCGCCGAGGACGTCGTCCCGCGGAGCGTCATTGACCGACTTCCCAACGACGAGGGCCAGGTCGGGCGTGGTAAACTCGACACGACGAACTGGACCGAAACTTCGGCCATCGCGAGCGCACAGGGGCCGATCTATCTCACCGTCGACGGCCCGTACCGCGAGTCGCTCCGCGAGGAACTCATCACGAAGCTAAAACGGTTGACGACTCCCGACGGTCGGCCGGTCGCCGACGCGGTCTATCGCGGCGAGGACATGTACGACGGTGCGTACGACGACGAGTGGCCGGACCTCGTCGTCGACAAAGCGCCGAACGTCCACATTTCGGACTCGCTCGGCGGAGACACCATATTCGCCCGCGAACACGACTCTTGGCGCGGCGTGAACACGCGAGACGGTCTCTTCGCCGCGACTGGCCCCGCGTTCACGACCGGCACCGTCGACGATATCTCGATCCTCGACCTCGCGCCGACGCTTCTGCACCTGCACGGCCACCCCGTCCCGGACGATATGGATGGCGTCGTCCGTACGTCGGTACTCGCGGACGACGACTGAGGGAGTCGACCGCGGGACGGTGTGGCCGTCTCCCATTTCATCACGAATTGTAGGACAACATTTATGATGGGATGTGACTCTTTATAGAACGAGTGCCCTCCGGAGTAACCGTCCAAATCGACCCCCACGTCCATTCTGCAGGCTCGTTCGACGGCCACGACCCAGTCGAACTGCTACTCGAACAGGCGAGCGACATCGGTCTCGACGCCATCGTCGTCACCGACCACGACACGATTACCGAATCGCGGCGAGCGGCCTCCCTCGCCGCCGACTACGGGCTCATCGGTATCCCCGGTGTCGAGGTCTCGACGGCGGACGGCCACCTCCTCGCGGTCGGTGTCGAAAAGCGCCCCGCCCCCGGCCAACCGCTTTCGACGACGGTCGAGCGAGTTCGCGAGTTGGGTGGCATCGCTATCGTCCCACATCCGTTCCAGTGGAGTCGCCACGGCGTCCGAAAACGCAATCTCGCCGACTGCGATGCCATCGAGGTGTACAACTCGTGGCTGTTCACGGGGTACAAGAACCGTCGAGCGAAAAAATACGCAGACCGACACGGCTATCCCGGTGTCGCCGCGAGCGACGCCCACACCGCTTCGATGGTCGGCAGAGCGTACACGGAACTGACCATCGATTCGGTCTCGTCCGTCGACGACATCGACGCCGAGACCATCGTCGAAGCGTTCAGAGATGGGACGACACAGATTCGCGGCAAACGAACTCCCATCCCCCTCAGCACCCACCACTACACGAAGGGCGCGAGCAAGCGTGCGAACGCCGCGCTCACGGCGTCGAATCTGAACGTCGCGACGCTCCTCACGCAGGCCGCGTACGCATTCCATCGCGGAAAGCTGACGCAGGGGACGTTGCTGTTCGGGGCGGCGACGCTCTCGCTGCAAGACGACCGTCTCTGGTATCTCGCCGAGGGAATGGTTACAGCGAAGTATCTCACGCGGCGAGTTCCATGGTCGCTGTTTTAGGTCACTGGCTCTGTTGGAAAATCGAATTTAACTGGGTTCGAACGTCCACGGTCGCAGGTGTATATTTAATCAAACTTGACAAGTAACGATCAAGTATGTCGAAAGAGTCTCGTGATATCTTCGAACACGAACTGGACCAGTTCTCGAACGCCGACGCTTTCCGGGAGATAGAACGGGAGATGGCTGGATGGATCGGTGACGACTCGACGGGCCACGACCTCGACCACGCCTGGCGTGTATTCAACCTGGCTGTGAGAATCGCCGAAATCGAAGATGCCGATATCGACATCGTTGGCGCGTCGTCGCTCACGCACGACATTCATCGTTAGATGGGGGACGGTGACGAGTACGTTCCCCCCGAAGAGTCGCTCTCGGAGGTTCGTTCGGTCTTAGAGTCGACCTCCTTTCCACGGGAGAAGATACCTTCAGTTCTCCACTGTGTCGAAGTTCACGAGGAACACGAGTTCAGAGGAGAGGAGAACCCCGCTCGAACGACAGAAGCACTCGTACTCCAGGACGCGGACAACCTCGACGCCATTGGAGCAGTCGGTATCGCCCGCAATTTTGCATTCACAGGAGTGGTTGGAAATCGCCTGTGGGCACCGGACACGGACGAGTATTCAGGTCTCGGCCACTTCTACGACAAACTGTTCCATCTCGAAGACGAGATGAATACGGAGGCCGCGCGAACGATGGCTGAGGAACGTCACGCGTTCTTAGAGCAGTTCGTCGAGCGATTCGTGGCGGAATGGTACGGCGAACGGTGACCGGCAGTCGACTGCCGGCGTGAATCGAGCACGCATCTCCCCTCCGAGATTTCGAGAAATTCGCGGGATTTCACCACCCGCGTCACGGAATCCGGTCGTCATCCCGAGTCGTGTGCGGTTCGCGGTCGGCGAACGCCACGCAGTCTACGACCGAGCCAGGTCACCGTGACCGCGACCAGATAGTACGTGACTACGAGTCCGGCCTCCCAAACGTACTTCTCTCGGGGGAGTACGACATCGAGTGCGTAGACGAGGTTCTCCAATCCCCACGGACTGTCGTAGACGAGCAGCATGACGAGATACGCCGGGACGTACAACAGGCGAAAGAGGACGAAACTGTAGATATCGACCACGTCCGAAAGGAACCACGACAGCGCCAGAAAGCCGAACACGAGAATCGTCGGACGGGCCGTCCAGACCGACCGCGCGGTGGTAGTGGGGGACGATTCGTCTTCCATAGCTGACCGTTCGTCGGCTTCATACTTTACGACGTGCCCTGTCGCTCGTGTCAGGGGTTGGCGTCCCCGATAGTTTCGCGGACGCTTGGACGTCACTGGCCCGGTCACACGTCCCACGTCTCTCGCGTGTAGGCCATCTCCCAGAACTGATATTCGAGTCGGGAGCTGGTCAGGAAGGCCTCGCGCATCGCGTCGTGGTGGCCAGGGTATCGTTCGGCACACCGGTCGACGAACGCACGCATCCACGTGACGGCCTCCTCGAACTCCTCGCTCGTGTACTTCTCGATAAACGGCGTGTACCGGTGGTCGTCCTCGGCCAGTTTGGCCATGTGTCGAGCGACGTCCAGATAGCCCTGTCCGCAGGGGTAGATGGCGGCGCTAATCTCGGCTATCGAGCCCCCGTATGCCGTCCGTATCAGGAAGTTGGTGTACGCGACACAGGTGGGTGCTTTCTGTACCTGTTCGAGTTCGTCCCGGTCGATGCCGTACTGCGCTGCGAACTCGCGGTGTAAATCCATCTCGTAATCGAGGATGGTGTGTGCCACGTCGAGTAGATGCGTCATCGTCTTTTCGTCGGGTATCTTCGCACCTGCGAGCGAGAAGACGCGAGCGTAATCGAGGAGGTACTGGTAATCCTGTCGGACCCAGTGTTCGAACGCCGCTTCATCCAGCGTTCCCGCGGCCAGTTCGCGGACGAACGGGTGGTCTTTCTGGGCGTCCCAGATCGGTTCGCCGTGGTCGAGTAAGTGGTCGCTGTAACGCATTCGTCGTCCTGAACGAGCGGCCCCATCGAGATATAACTAACTAATATCACTGAATAATATTCCGACGAATGGAGACGTCCGGACGAATCGACGAGTGGAATCGAACTTCGGTTCGTCGCTCCGTCGACTACGGAGCCAGTCAGCCGACCCGAAAAATGGACGAGTTTGTTATTCGACTTGTGCTTCCGGCACGACGTGGACGGCGACGTTTGGACCCAACTCCCGATTTTTCTGGGCTGCGATTCGCTCCGCCCGTCTCGCCGACAACTGACGCAGTACGACGTCTATCCCCTCTCGTTCCGCGGCGATGACGACTGCGTACTGTTCGTCGTTCTGTCGTGCGTTCCCCGTCTCCTTTCGTCTCGTTCGTGTCGTCGGCATGGTATCTAGATTCCCGTGTTACACTCTCTCACACTACGTATAATACTACAAAATGCAACGTAAAAAGGTTTGAGGTTTCACAGTCCCGCACAAATTTTGCCTCACTCATCCCGTCTGCCGCCACGTGTCGAGGCGAGTCACCGCATGAGTTCGCCGCCGTTCACGTTCAGCGTCTCACCTGTGACGAAGGTCGCATCACGAAGGTAGGCGGCAGCGTCGGCTATCTCCTCGGGCTGGCCGAAACGGTCGAGCGGAATCTGTTCGCGCTCTTCGGCCGCCTCTTCCGGCGTTCTGTCGGCGGTCATGTCGGTTTCGATGTGGCCGGGTGCGATGGCGTTGACGCGGATGTCCGGTGCGAAATCGCTCGCGTGGCTCTTAGTCAGACCCAGGAGCGCCGACTTCGAGGCGGCGTAGTGACACTCTATCGGTGCGCCGGTGTAGGCGAGAATCGACGAGACGTTCGTCACCGACGGCCCTTCGCTGACCGCCGATTGGCGAAGGGAGTCGAGTGCTTCTTTCGTGACGTTGAACGCGCCGTTTACGTTCACGTCCATCACGTTGTCGAAGTCCTCCGGCGATAGCTCGTCGGTGTACACGTGCTGGTCGATACCGGCGTTGTTCACGACGTGGTCGACGTCGCCCAATCGCTCGGCGGTCGTTTCGACGAGGGTGGCAGCGTCGGCGTGCACGCTCACGTCTGCCTGTATCGGAACGGCGTTCTGCCCCGTCTCTCGTTCGATAGTTTCGGCGACCGTCTCCGCTTTGGCTTCACTTCGATTGTAGTTCACCGCGACGTCGTAGCCATCGTCGGCGAACCGATAGGCGATAGCGCGGCCGAGTCCTCGTGATGCGCCCGTGACGAGTGTAACACTCATGGTGGTACGACGGTTTGTCAGAGACCTTTGTCAGTCTTTGCCATTCGACGTCGGAAGTCGCCGTGGTCTCACCGTTCTCGCTGTGGCGGCGATTCGGCCTTCAACAGTGTCTCACCGTCGCTGGTGAGCTGGTAGACGGCCTCTCCCGTCATAGCCGTCATGAATTTGTGGTCGGTCAGGAGTTCACATCGGCGTTCGACGTAGGCGAGGTGGAGCCCGAGTCGGTTCGCCAGCAACGGGATGTACTCGGGCTGTGTCCGTCGGAGGGCCAGGAGGATGTCGATGTCGACGGGACGCATCCAGTCAGGGCGTTCGGTCATTCGGTCGTCTTGAAGTTGTGTGACATGCTACCATATAATTATTCTTGCTCGGAACTGACTCGTCCAGCAGTCCTCCCGGGAGTGTCTACCCGTTCGGTCGGTCTCGACTCGCCAATCGAACGAGGACGTCGGTAGTTACCACGGTAGGCGACGGCGGGCGGAAGACCGGTCTGGGAACTCCTCACCGTGATATCGTCCCCGAATCGAAGACGAGGTTCGTCCTCGTTACCGTCCCGGGTCGTAGACCCAGAGCATGTTCGGTTCGTGGAGGCCGCTGTCCTCACCGACGACGACCCGACCGTCCGGCAGCACCACGAGATTGTCTGGATTGGCGATGGTGTTTTCCGGGTCGACGGTCGTCGAAGCGTCCGTGAGTTTCCGTAACCCGCCGCCGGCCAGTTCTTTCCCCGTTTCGGTCGCCTTTTGAACGCCTTTCGCATCCGTTGACGAGGAATCGGTCGAGTCGTGGTCGGTCGTCGGATTGAACGAACAGTCTCGACAGACCGTCTGTTTGGAGTTGGGATGAGAGTCGTACGGACAGCCGCCACAGACGTTCGCGTTCGGTCCCCCCACGATGGCGGGCTCCATCCGGTGGACGTCGTATCGCCCGTCTAACCGCATCCGGTAGACCGCTCCGTAATCGTTGCCTTCCAGCGCGATGTCGTCCTGTGGGTCGTCGTGTTCCTCGGTGGCCGCGTTCGGGAGCATCGTCTCGTTCACTTCCGACATCGCCATGTAGAGGAAATCGCCCGGTCGCGCGTCGGACTTGACGTTGACGCCCTCCATCTTGCGGAACTCGTCTGTCGCACCAATAGCTGCGGCGGCCTTCCGCGATTCGAGGAACGCCGCGCGGTCGTCGTCCGCTTCGCCGTTCGCCCACGCCTCGACCTCCGCGTCGGTGACGTAGTTCGGATTCGTCGAGGGGGCCTGGTCGTCGTACGTTTCTATCCACGACAGCACCTCCTCGTCGGTGGCGTGGGCGAGTTCGAGCCACTCGAGTTCGAAGCTGACCTCGGCGGCATCACCAACCGGTCCCTGTTGTTTCGCTCGTGCGGCATAGAGGGTGCCAGCCGAGAGGTCACCCGGTTCGTCGGCGACGAACTTGAAAAAGACGGTACCGGTTCCGTCGTCGCTCATGTAGACCGTCTTCCGGTCGGGCATGACGACGGCGTTCTCGTGAGAGAACCGACCCATCGCGTAGTGTTTGGTCGGTTCGGGCTCACCCGTGGGGGATTCGATTTCGACGATGTACCCGTAGCGGTATGCGTTTCCGAAGTAGCCGAGGTACTCCTCGACGGACTGTTCGCCGTTTCCGTACGTCGTCTCCTCGGAACTGAACCAGGCTCTCGCATCCGGTTCGTACTCTTCGGAGGTGAGTGGCGTGCCCCACGGCGACACCGTGCCGAAGCAGTTGTTCCACGTCCCCTCGACAGGTCGAAAATCGAGGTTGCGCTTCTCGGTGACCGTCCACGAGCCAGTGTCGCTCGACTGCTGGAGCGTCAATCGGCTCACCATGCCGGGCTGTGTCTCCCAGTTCGTGAAGAGATAGCCGCTGTCGGCGCCGTCGTCGTCCGCGACGAAGCCGTTGAAGTCGGGGTTCGCGCCGTCGGTCAACGGTTCACCCGACTTCGAGTACGGTACCCCGAGTCGCTCTCCGTCCACCGTCTCGTCACCGCCCTCTGCGAGCATCTGGTAGGACCCGTCCGCCGTCTCGACGTATCGTGCTGGCGTCGCCGGAGGCTGGACGCTCTCGAAATCGCGGGGAAGTCGGGTCATATCGACCCCGGTGACTGCCCCGATTGCCCCCGGTCTGTACTGTTCGTCGGCGTCTGCGCCCGGATGCTGGACGTTGAAAAAGAGCTGGCCGTCGTCCGTCAGGAAGAGGCCGGTGAACTCCGCACCCGCGACGGTCGTCGCGAATCGATTGAGCGTCGGTTCGTTACCGTGAGCCTCGTGACCGGCCACGCGCCCGCTGCTCGCCCCGGCCGTTCCCGCGTGGACGCCGAACGATAGTGCGATGAGTGATTCGAGTGTTGTCCGTCGAGACAGGTGTTCGCGCATAGCGAGTGAACGTCTTATTTTCTTTGACTTTACACCTTCGAAAATTATAATCGTATAGATAAATATAGTAGATGAAACGTAAATTGAGAAGGGATACAAATGGTTCGGATAGCCGTCCACCACGTCGCCTCTCGATTCGACCCGTCCGATTGGCACGAGTTCGGCGACCGGAAACCGCGTCGGCGTGACGACCCGCGACCGTCGAACTCGACCGCTACGAGCGAAAAACGCGACCGGCCTCCGGGACTCTCCTCCGTGCTCGACGGGGATTACTCGTCGTTCGTCGCCGGGTCCGGCCCGTCGACCGGAAAGAGCGCACGGCTGACGACGAGCCACGACGGGATGGCGAGGGCAACCGTGAGCACTACCTGCACCCACCCGTCGACGAATCCGCTCGTCAGCCCCAGATAGAACCAGACGAGGGCGAACGTGATAGCCAGACGGAGAATCGGTTTCAGGGCGAACGTCATGATTACTCGTCTGTCCCGCCGTCACTTCGCGCGGCGTGGTCGAACGATTCGACGCTGTACCGCTGGTCGGCAGTCCCGTCGTTCGCCGCCAGGCCGGTTCCCGGTTCGAACCGTTCGACGTGGATGCACGCCGCATGGTGGTCGTCCGTCGCACCGTCGACCTGTTCGAGTTCGGGGTTGACTCGTTTGCACTCCTCGGTCGCCATCGGACACCGGGGGTGGAACGAACACCCCGACGGTGGGTCGATGGGCGATGGCACCTCGCCCGACAGTACTTTGCGCTGTCGGGCGAGTTCGGGCACCGGTTCGGGTATCGCTTCGAGCAGCGACCACGTGTACGGATGCTGGGGACTGTCGAACAGTTCGTCCGTCTGCGCGATCTCGACGATTTCGCCCAGATACATCACCGCGACCCGGTCGCAGACGTGCCGGATGACGCTCAAATCGTGTGCGATGAACAGGAAGGTGAGGTCGAACTCCTCCTGGAGGTCCGTCATCAGGTTCAGAATCTGCGCCTGAATGGACACATCCAGCGCCGACACGGGTTCGTCCGCGACGATGAAGTCCGGGTCGACCGCCAGTGCGCGGGCGATACCGACGCGCTGGCGCTGTCCGCCCGACAGTTCGTGCGGATAGCGGGTCGACCACTGCGGCGGGAGGCCGACCGACGTCATGAGTTCGTCGACGCAGTCGTCGCGTTCGCCGGCGTAGAGGCCGTGTATCTTCATCGGCTGTTTGACGATCTGGCCGATGGTCTTCCGGCGATTCAGACTCGAAGCCGGATCCTGGAACACGATTTGAATCCGCTTTCGCATCCGTTTCATCTCACCGGCAGAGAGTTCCGTGAGGTCGGTTCCGTCGTATCGTACGGTTCCCGCGGTGGGTTCGTCGAGTTGCAAGATAGCTCGCGCGGTGGTCGATTTTCCGCTCCCCGACTCGCCGACCAGTCCGAACGTCTCGCCGTGTTCGATGTCGAAACTCACGTCCTCCACCGCCTTGACGGTCTCCGTGTTGCCGAGGAGTTTGTTGATGACGCCGCCCTGTTGGACGAAGTGTTTCGTCAGGTGTTCGACTTCCACTATCGATTCGTCACTCATCGCGTTCACCTCCGTCCGTCGCCGCTTCCGGGGCAGTTCCGCCGTCCGCCGGTCCGTCCGGAATTGGTCCGTACCCTGCCGCGTGAATGCACGCCGCCTCGCGTCCCGGTTCCACCGAGCGCAACGGCGGGTCGTATTTCTTGCACGACTCGGTCGCGTGTGGACACCGGGGGTGGAACGAACACCCCGCCGGAAGCGCGGTCAGACTCGGGACGTTTCCTTCGATTGGCGTCAGTCGCGACCGCCGCTTCGAAGGCGGGGTATCGAGCGCATTAGCCCTCTCGTGTACGGATGTCGAGGGTTTTCGAAGAGGGCTTCGACGCTCGCTCGCTCAACGATACGTCCCGCGTAGGCGACGTCGACGCGGTCGCAACTGCCCGCGACGACGCCGAAGTCGTGTGTGATGAGAACGATGCTCATCCCGTACTTCTCTTGCAAATCGTCCAGCACGTCGAAAATCTGTGCCTCGATGGTCATATGAAGTAAACCATTCGCGTGGCCGATTACCGGAACCCGTAGAAATTTAGCCACGCTTTCCAGAAACCCAAACCGTGTCAAACGCTACCAATCCTTCGCTCACCGACCTGCGTCGTGACCTGCACGCCCACCCGGAAGCGGGGTGGAAAGAGTTCAGGACGACGGCGCTCGTCGCCGAAGAACTCGACGAACGCGGTTTCACGCTCTCTCTAGGGGGCGATGCAGTCGCCGCAGAGGAGCGACTCGGCGTCCCATCCGACGACGAACTTCGTATCGCCGACGAACGAGCGCGGAACGAAGGTGCGCCAGCGACCTACCTCGACCGGATGGACGGTATTACGGGTCTCGTCGCCGAGAAATCGTACGGCGACGGAACCGGGCCGGTGGTCGGCGTGCGAGTCGATATGGACGCGCTGGAACGAACCGAAGCACAGGACGACGACCACCGGCCGGCCAGGGAGGGCTTCGCCAGCACGCACCCGAACGAGATGCACGCTTGCGGACACGACGGGCACACCGCCATCGGGGTGGGTGTCGCTCGCGAACTCGACCAGCACGGTGGGTTCGATGGGACGGTGAAACTCTTCTTCCAGCCGGCAGAGGAGGGTGGTCGCGGCGGGTTGCCGATGAGCGAGACGAGTCATCTCGACGACGTCGACCAGCTCGTGGCGATTCATCTGGGATTGGGGTTCGACACGGGAACCGTCGTCGCGGCCTACGAACACCCCCTCTCGAACGCCAAACTGGACGTGACGTTCGAAGGCGAACCGAGTCACGCGGGCGGCGCACCCGAGGAAGGACGGAACGCGCTTCAGGCGGCCACGACGGCGATTCAGAACCTCTACGCGATTCCTCGACACAGCGACGGCGTCACGCGAATCAACGTCGGACAGGTCCGCTCTCCGAACCCACAGAACATCGTTCCCGAACACGTCGAGATGCGCGTCGAGGTCCGGGGTGGTTCCACGGAACTCAACGAGTACATGCTGGACCGGGCACGGCGAATTGTCTCGGCGGCGGCCGACATGCACGACGTCGAAGTGACGACCGGACTGTACGGGAAGACCACCACGTTCTCGGCCGACGAGGGCATCACTGCGGTCGTCGCCGACGCGGCCAGCGAGGTCTCGGGTGTGACGAACGTCGTAGAGCGCGACGAGATGGGCGGGAGCGAGGACGCCTCGTACCTCATCAGACGAGTCCAGGAGAACGGCGGCCAGGCGACGTACGTCGGAATCGGTGCGAGCAACGTCGACGGCCATCACACCGCTCGTTTCGACATCGAAGAGGAGTCGCTCGACATCGGCGTCGGCGTCGTCGCCGAGACGATTCGCCGTCTGTAGCGACCGACGCCGGAGACGCTCGCTCCCCTCCGACTACCGGTCGACGACGACCTCTTTCGTCTTCTTCGCGTCGATACCGAACAGGAACCCGGAGATGAACAGCAGTTCGTTGCCGACATAGTACTGCTGGAGGATGTGGTCGACGAGTGAACTGAGTGGGTCCGGGGCGACGCCACCCAACAACACGAGGACGAGCGCGAGGAACGCCGCCAGTCCGGCGAACCAGCGTGTCACGGTCCCGGACAGAAATCCGACGACGAAGATGCCGATGGCTGTGAGGAGACTCATACACGTTCGTTTCGCCGTCCCGAACTTAGCTATTCTCGTCGCCGACGATATGACACACTGACTACCTATCATAGAAAGAACCATATAATGTGAAATCTCTGTGATAGATAGAGCCAAACACGCCTATGAGTTACCTTCTACGGGGACGCGACGCCGACGGAACGAACGTCCTCGTCCACCCCCTGCGCTGGCTGACGATGGAGAATCGGCTTGTCTCGATTTTCTCACTGCGACGCCGCCGAGCGAATCCAACGTCCTCATCGTCTCGTACGTTCGAACACCCGACGACTGGTTGGACGAGTGGAACGACGCCGTCGGAGAAATGCCGGCGAAGTTCGGATTCGACACTTGGCGGGCGCTGATTGACGACCGTTCGACGCGAGGAACCTTTTTCGGCTTGCTATGTGGGTCTCAGACCATCACGAGGTATCGAACAGGGACCGTTCGTCGTCGGTCTCACCCTGTAAGAGTGGAACGGGTGGCCCCCAGAGATAGCGGTGTTCGCGTCCACACTCCGGGCACTCGTACGTCGCAATCCCCTCTCCGTCTCTCACGTCCGAGTCCCAGTCGTCCGGGTCCGTATGCTCGGTGGCTATCAGGTTCAACGTCTCGGGACATCGAATTTCGACGCGGTGGTCCTGTGTGAGGTCTGGGCGCTGTCGTTCCGTCCGTTCGGACGTGTTCTTGAATCGTTCGAACATAACTACTTTAGCGGAGGTTCCCCGACGGGCGAGTTTCCCGGTCGTCCGTCGAACCGGACCGTTCGTGACTGGTCGACAGTCACCGTCTCGTCGTCCTTCGAGTTCGCCACACCGAGGGGGCACTTTCGTCGGTGAATCGTACTCACTTTCTCACCCGTACGTACCGAACGGGTACTAATGTGTTGATTTCAATCTCGGTCAGTCTTTGAACACGGGCGTCCACGTACCGTTTCGAACTTCACTCACTGGTCGAGGTGACTTCGGTGAACAGCGCCTCGAAGAGTTTTTGTTCAGCCAATCTGATGTGTTGGTGGAACGTCGGTGCGCTGACTCCGAGCGTGTCGGCGATGTCCTCCCCGGAACTGTTTCGTGGCCACTCGAAAAATCCGGAGTAGAAGGCGGCTTCCAGGCTGGTTCGCTGGCGTTCGGTCAGTTCGTTCGTGAACACCCGTTGGATTCGGTTCGGCGATATCTCGGGACGATTTACCTGTCTGCGTGCTACCATATCGACCGTCGAGAACTCTCGTTTGATCGAATCGATGACGCGTCGAACGTCCACGGACGGTGGAAGGTGGAGCGTCATCTGCAGGTCGCCGTCCTTGACGGTAACTCGTTCGATGGACCCACCGTGTGACGCGACGGCCAACACGATAGGCGGTTCCGAGAGTCGAAGTTCGAACCTGCTCTCACCGAACTGCTCGCTGAGTACTGTCAGTTCCTCCCAGTGTGGTATCTCGTCGGTCAGTTCAGCCAGTTCGTCTGCGATCTCCTCGGTCGTGGTTCCGTACTGAAGATACGTTCCGTTGGCGACGGGAACCGTCCGGTCGAGCGTTATCGGGTCGTCTATCGCCGTCTCGACGTCGACTGCCTCGAACACGTCTCGAACCTGAAGGTCAACCTCCACGAGCTGGTCGCCCATCAGCGCGTGTTTTCGTTCGATGGCCGCGATTGCGTGTCCGATCATCTCCCCCAGTTGACCGATTACCTCCCGTTCTTCGTGCTGAAACGCCGCTTTTCGTTCCGTATAGACGCCAAGAATCCCGTACAGGGTGTCCTCGTGGACGAGCGGAATCGCAGCGGACGACCGGAAACCGTACTTCTCCGCGTACTCCTGCCACGGCTCGAATGAAGGGTCCGTGAGAGCATCGTGTGTAACCTGCATCGATTTCGTCCGAACTGCTTTGCCCGTCGGGCCGTGGCCCGTCGGGTCGTTCGGGTCGACAGAGAGTGTGATTTCGTCGGTATATCCATCGTCACTGGCCGCTACTCGAGACGTTATCGACTGCGTTTTCGGGTCGAATTCACTGGTCCACGCGAACAGGTAGGAGTCCGACTCGGCCAGATGTTCGCACACGACCTGTTCTATCTCCTCGCGTGTCGACTGCTGAATGAGTGCCTCATTTATCTTCCTGACGACGGCGTTCAGGTCGTCGAGTGCTGCCAACTGTTCGCGTTGCTGGCTCAACTCGTGTTCGTGTTCGACGCGGTCGTAGGCCGCTTCGGCGTTGGCCACCAGTGACTCGACCAGATGTCGCGTTTCGTCGTCGAACGCGTCGACCTCTCCCGAACCGATGATGAGTATCCCGTGGTCGTTCATCGGGACGAACAATCCGGAGCGCATCTCGGTGTCCGAGTGGTCGACGTTCAAGTGTGGCGATTCGCGGATGTCTTCGTAGTACCGAGACACACCCCCGGCGAAGACGTGCCCAGTAGTGCTGCTATCGTCGGGGGGAACCTCCGGAAACGCCTGGCGTATGAAACCGGTCTCCACGGAGCATGTCTCCGGGTACAACAGATTCCTGTCGTCGTCGAAACGATACACGACCACGCCTGGAAGGTCGAGAACCTCGGTCGCCGTCTCGACGGCGATTTGACTCACGTCCTCGCTGGACCTCGCACCGAGGAACGCCCGTGAGGAGCTATGCAGTGCTTTGAGCATCTCCTCGAACTGTTTTCGCTCGGTAACGTCGCGGACGACGCCGGTTCGCGCAACTGCGTCGTCGTCGTATCGATACGGGCCGAATCGGCTCTCGACCGGAATTAACTCGCCATCCGCCGTTCTGAGGTCGAAATCGATAGTGGCGACCTCGCGTTCGCCGGTCTGAACTTCCTCACTGAGCTCGGCGGCGGCGTCGTTTATCGTCTCGGAGTGGACCACCGACGCGTGTTTCCCCAGGAGTTCGTCGCGGTCGAATCCCGTCATTTCGAGGAACGCGTCGTTGGCTCGCACGAATCGCTCGTCGGGGTCGAGTGCGTAGACGCCGTCCCATATCGTCTCGACGATGGTTTCGTAACGTTCGAGTTCCTGTTCGCGCTCTTTTCGTTCGGTCACGTCTCTGAAGTAGACCGAAACCCCCGTCTCCGAGGGATAGACGTGTGCTTCTAGCCACGTGTCGTTCGGCTCGTAATACTCCTCGTAGCTCACCGACTGTTCCGTTTCGACCGCACGGCGGAACGTATCGTAGCTTTCGTACGCCGTCAGATCGGGAAAGAGGTTCCATATCGACTGGCCGAGCAACTCGGATTCGGGCTCTTCGAAGAACGATGCTGCACGCTCGTTGACGTAATCGAACCGCCAATCATCGTCGAGCGCGAAGACCCCGTCGTTTACGCGGTCGAACACCTCGTCGAGTTCGTGTCTGAGGTCGTCGCGTTGGTGTTCGAGCCGCCGTGCCTGTTCTTTTAGCTGTGTGATGTCCGTCAGCGCCACGACGACTTCCTCGCACTTCTCGACCCCCGATTCGAGTGGGGTCGCGTTGACCGAAATCCACCGTTCTACGCCGTCGACCCCGACCGTTCGAACTTCCCGATTCGTCACGGGTTCTCCCGTCTCCAGTGCTCGTACCGCCGGCCACTCCTCGAACGGAACGGGGTCGCCCGACGAATCGGACACGTCCCAGTCGTCGGTGGAGTAGTCCGAGACGTCTCCGTCAGGGACACCGATTATCTCCATGGCGCGAGCGTTCGTTCGAGTGACCTCCCCGTCCTCTGAGAAGACGACGATACCGGTAGGACTCGTTTCCAGAATCCGCTCGACGTGGTTGCGTTCGAAACGCAGTTCGCGTTCGTAGTCACGTCGGTCTGTCATGTCACGTATCACTTTCACGTATCCACGCAGCGTTCCGTCGTCGTCGTGAAGCGGCGTTATCGAGACGGTCGCCCAGAACCGCGACCCATCCTTTCGCACGCGCCAGCCTTCCTCCTGGAGGCCGCCGGTCTTTCTCGCTTCGGCGAGATTCCGTTCGGGGACGCCACGGTGGCGGTCTTCGTCGGTGTAGAACCTCGAGAAGTTTTCACCGACGATTTCCTCGCTGTGGTACCCCTCGACTCGCTCCGCTCCTGTGTTCCAACTGGCGACGGTCCCGTCTGTATCGAGCACGAAGATAGCGTACTCTTCGACCGTCTGGACGAGTGATTCGAACTGGTCACGCTGCGTTCGAGCGTCCTGGTCTCGCTCTTCGTAGTCGGGCACCTCACGACAGGTGTAGAGCACCGACCCGTCTCCGACCTCGACCGACGTGACCGAGATTCGAATGCGGCGTTCGTCGCCCGCCGCGTCGGTTACAGTTCGTTCGACGTCAGTGAGTTCGCCGCCCGTTCGAACGTCTTCGCTATCGACGGGCATCCCTCCCAGCAACGTATCGACGGTTCCCATCCCGTCGATTTCCTCGACGGAGTACCCGAAGACTCGGTGGGCGTTCGGCCCGATGTAGGTGAACGCGCCGTCGTCGTCGGTGACGAGTGCCGTCTCCGAGAGTTCTTCCAGCACGGAACGAGTAAGTTCGTCGTCACGTTGCGACCCGTCGGAGGTGTCGCTGGTGTCCGCGTGTGGCCGCCACCAGACGCGACCACGCGCCCCGACTTTCTTGGTTTCGATGTCGCCGCGTTCTACGAGTCTGTCCAGCCGGTCGTACGCCGCTCGCCGCGTACATTCCAGCGCGTCCGAAACTTCACTCGTCGTGAGGGGAGTGGTCGGCGGTTGGACGGCAGTGAAGACGGAGAGCGTTTCACCGAGAACGTCCCCTGAAGTACCCATATCGACCAGGAGACACCGATGATAGATAAACCCCCGTCAACGGAAGCTGGATTTTCACACAGATATTCATCAACGAAAACAATATGTGTACTGGTGTTGCGAACATGTTCACCCCAACGAAGCGTCGATGTCGGGATGGATGTTTCAGACATTTTCTTGACACTAATACTTTACAGTAAATTCTTAGGTAACTGTGTTACTAATTTCAATACGAGTATCAGATATCGAACTGCAGCAACTCACACAGGCAATATCGAAGAAGGCAATGAGAAAATTCATGGAAAACGTAACAGATGTCGGAAATTCGTATTCTAACAGCACGCGGGACGGCCCCCGGCTATCGACGCTCCCCAGCGGGCCGCAGAGGGGGGGAAGAACGGTGACGGAGGTCGTTTGCGAAGCCTGTGGGACAGAACAGAGGGTTTCGATATTCAGTCCGAGTTGTTCGAAGTGTGGGTCCCAGGAACTCACCGTGGTAGACGACGGTGAAGAAGCTTCGTCGTGACGTCCGCTTCGAACTGAGATCACGTACTACCTGTCTCGGCATCCGACAAGTGTGGAAGTCGAAACACGTCGACGTCGCTGCCAGTGTCGACCGCCCGTTCTGCGACCGCCTGTAACGTCTCTCGAGCGAGCGTTTCGACGGCGTCGATGTCGCGGTTCGTCTCCATCCCTTCGAGTCGCCCGAACGCGACGGGCGAACCGCTTCCGAGGGCAGCTATCTCGGCCGATAGCTCGCGCCCGTCGCGTCCGACCTCGCGGAGTCGAGCGGTACCGTCCTGGTCGCGTGCCACGACGAGCGCATCCACTTCGACTGTCGTCGCGATTTCGCTCGCCGTCCGGACGACTCGGTCGAGCGTCGGTATCGCGTCGTTCTCGTCTCGATACGCTCGGAGTTCGGACTCGAACCGTCTGTCGAACTCCTGTATCGAGCCGACCTCGCCCACGACGGCCGCCCCGGTGAAGTCGTAGTCGAACACTCGCTGTACTGTCTCGCTCACGACCGACCCGTCCGTCGTCTGACGTCGGTCGCCTGCGAGCACCACGCCATCGGGGCACGTTATCCCGATTACAGTTGCCATATTCGAGTATCGAGGGGCGACGAAAAGAGGGTTGTTGCCGCGCGACCAGCGACGCTTCCCGACGGCGCGTTTTACCCGCCCCTACTCGTGCTCTTCCGGACGCTCGCCGTCCTGTAACTGGAGGGCACGAATCTCGGAGACGTCCTTTACCGTCCGCGGTGCCTCCACCCCGCCGGTCACGAATCGGGGACGACAGGGCCGAAGGTCGTCCTCGTTCGATTTTGACTGGAAAAGAGCGAGCAGACCACTGGTCGCATCGAGGATGGAAACACACGCCGCATAGTCGTCGTGACCGACGACCTGAATGTGGGTCGTGTCACCCGAGACGTCGGCGAAATCCAGGAGGTCGAGGAGTGACACACCTCGCCAGTAACCGTCCCAGCGGGTTCCGCTGGCACAGAGAAACGAGTCGTGGCTGGTGGACTGCGGGAACGTTTCGAGTGTCGCCCGGTCGAGCGTCACGGGAGTACCGACCCGTCCCGTGACGTGGACGCCGTCGGTGTCTGAGTCGCACATCGGTCTCGTCTGCTATTCGCGGGCGGTGGTCTTCAATCGGTGGTGTCCCAACGGCCGAACATATTCGTGTAAATCGCTTCGAATCGGCAAACCGACGGGTGACGTAGGTGATTCCGTTGACTGACGTACCCACCGACGCCGACGTATCGACGAGGGCTTCTCGAAACGCCGACTCCACCTCGAGGCAGCGACTCGCCCACGCCGACCCGGTCGAGATTCGAGACCCACTCGCGGAACTTCTCGGTATGGTTCCGGAGGGCGAACCACTGCGAATCTCGTTCGCCGACGTAGCCACGGTCGCAGGACACGCCTGTCCCGCAGTGGCGGGCGCGTTCCGGGGAACGCAACTCGCTCTCGACGCGCTGTATCCCGATTCCTGTCCCGTCAGAAGCGAGATAGCTGTCGTCGTCGGAGGTCGACCCGACGACCCGGGCTACGGTCCGATGGCGAACGTCGTTCGCGTCATCACCGGGGCGGCCGACGAGACGGGATTCGCCGGGTTCGGAGGATTCGGTGCGCGAAACGGCCTCCTCACGTATGGCGACGTCCCCGGTTCGGGACGGTCGTTCGCGTTCACCAGACGCGACACAGACGATACCGTGCGTGTATCGTTCGACCCGGCTTCGGACGGCGGCGTACCGCCGGACGGGGACGAATCTCCCACGAATCTCGTTCCGAAACTGGTCTCCGGAGAGGCGACCGCAGAAGAACGGACGGCGTTCCACGACGCGTGGCACGGGCGAGTGAAGCGAATCCTCGATGCGACGCCCGGCACGAACGGCCCGTTCACGATACAGACGGGCGACGGGAGTACCGAGTAAACGACAAAAATACGTCGCCCTACTGATTTTTGTGGTGTGCGGTCATATCTGTCGGCATGGACGACGACGCAGCGGTGCAAATGACGGACCGTGAGATAATCGACTTTCTGGGACGGGGGGGTACCGGCGTGTTGTCGCTCGCAGACGAAGGAGAGGCGTACGCTATCCCCGTCTCCTACGGCTTCGACGCATCGGCCCGACGGTTTTTCGTTCGACTCGGGTTCGCCGACGAGAGTGAGAAACGGACGTATCTGGACGCCTCCGAAACGGCGCGTCTCGTCGTCTACGACGAAGTGGCGTCGGGGTGGAAGAGCGTCATCGCGTCGGGACGAATCGAACTGGTCACCGACAGCGACGTCGACGTGAGCGTCGTCCGGGTGCTCCGAGAGGCCGAACTGCCGATTCGGACGATGTTCGACGTGCCACCTGACGACGTCGAGTTCGAGATGTACCAGCTCGTCGTAGACGACCTCTCCGGTCGACAGACCGGCGAGTCGCCCGAGACACGCGAGTCGTGAGCAATCGCCGAATCGTATTTCGAGACGCGTGTCACTACGGCGCCGGACGGCGACTCTTCGACCGCGTCTCGCACCGAACGGACTCGTTACTCGACTTCGATAGTCACCGCGTCGTCCTCCTCGTCGAATCGCTCTTCGGGTGCGTGCTCGACCAGGTCTTCGATGACCAGTTCGAGGTTGCGCTTGTTCGCCTTCCAGACGGCGTCGATGACGCCTCCGACGTAGGGAATCGAGCCACCGCCGACGTCGATGGCGACGTTCGCTATCATCCGCACGAGCGTCGTGTACGAGACGCCGAGTCTCGCCGCTTCGAGGACGATGTACATCGAGAGTCCCGCGCTGATGACGTCACCGACGACCGGAATCACCCCGAGTACGGGGTCGATTCCGACCTTGAAATCCGTCCCCGGGACGCGGACGAAGTCGTCGAAGAGACGCGCGACCGTCCGCATTCGCTCGATCGCCCTCCTGTCGACTGTCGCCGGTAGTTCGTCGTCGAACTCGCCGTCGAACGCCGCGCTCGTGTCGAAGGGTTTTCTGTCCTCGTTCATAGGTGACAACAGTCGGCGTGGGCCAATAAAACCGGTGCTTGCATATGTTTTCGACACCGGTCACTGCCGTTTCGTCCCCGTCTCGGACGAAGGCGACTCACCGAAAGGAGACCGATTCTCCTCATTCGCCGAGCCCGCGCGAACCGACAAGCCGTCGTACACCTGCGTACGCCACGAGCGAGAGCGCCACGTAGACGCCGACCATCACGTGCGTCAGCGGCGTCGGACTGCCGATGACGAATTTCGCCACCGTGTTCGCGGGAGATTCGGGAAGCAGGTAGGTCGCGCTGAAGACGACGAGCACACCCATCGAGAAGAGAAACTGGGACTGCTTTCGGTCGCGGAACTGCAGGGCGAGCGCAGCACCCATCGCGACCACGCTCAGAGAGAATCCCGTCACGAGCAAGAGGATTTCTACGGGGTTCTCGACCGTCGTGCCGTTCAGAGAGAGCAACACCAACCACGCTCCGGCTTGCAGTGGGGCGAGCACCCCCATCGCGAGCATCTTCCCGTCCACGATGTCCACGCCGGACAGTGGGGTCACACGCAGGAGTTCGAGCGTCCCCCGGTCAAACTCCTCGGCGATGGCGTCCACCGCCACGCTGCCGGAAAGAAACACCGGGAGGAAGGTCAACAGCGGGACGAGTACGGTGTAGGTGAATCCGAAGTACGGACTCGCCGTGCTCTCGGGCGGGAGCGAGACCAGCGTCCGTTCGAGTCGGGATTCGAGACGAACCCGTTCCTGGCGTTCGAACTCGCCGAGTAAATCCTTGAGTTGCGTCACGACGAGCGTTGTTCGAATGTCGGTACTTCCCGAGCGTCGCTTCGTGAGCTGTGCTGAGTCACGGATGACCAGAGTGAACGCTGGTGTAGTAGCTGAGTGAAGGAGAACTAGAGTCCACAGATGGAGAGAACCGAAC
>NZ_JBPEHH010000031.1:0-53519 GCF_054177595.1 Haladaptatus ordinarius
AATCTCCCGAACACGTGGTATCGAGAGGCGAGACAACCAGCTCCGTCACGCCAGACGCTTCTTGAGGAGGTGAATGCAGCACTGTATGCTGGTTTTACGTCTTAACCGAATACGAATGCGGGGGCGACCAACACCTCGTCGATGGTGTGGGTAATCTCCTCGTATATCTCCGATTCGCTGGCGGTAAACGAGACGTAGTGAATCTCGTCCGGGAGCGACGCTCGCGAGTCGACCGACCCGTAGTGGAATTCGAACAGGTCGGTATCGGCGTGCCCGAGGGCGTTTATCGTGGTGCTGGTGTAGGCGAACTCGCGCGCCCCCGCCCCTGCGTCGCCCGCCAACAGAACGACGCTCCCTGGCGGCGACCCCCCACCGATGAGCGAGTCGAACTGCGAGACGCCAAAAGGGATTCGGTTCATGTCAACTTCTCTCAATCCTGCTCCTTACCGTTTTCGCTCGCACCCCGGTTACGCGGGCGGGCGACCCGCACGTCCCCTCCGACGCCCGCCGATTCGAGGGCCGTCTCCGCCGACTCGACGGCCGAGTCGGCGTACGTTCGCGTCGTCACGCCGTACACCGCAGGCCCCCACGAGGATTGCCCCGCTCCGAAGATAGCCGGAGACGCCTCCATCGCCGTCACGAGTTCGCCAACCGGCGGACGGTAGACGCCTCCCTGCTCGTCGGCGTACCACGCGCCGTTGAGTCGGCCGATTTCGGCGACCGCACTTCCGAACGCTTCCGGGTCGTCGCCCGCGATGGCCGGGAGAACGCGCCTGAGAAGCACTGCGGAGATCTCGTCGGCGATGGCGGGGTCCGCGCGTTCGACGACGGCGCGCATACTCGCGTCTTCGTCGTCGCCGTTTCGCCCCGGTTCTGCGTCCGGAAGCGCGACGACGAACCGCCAGTCGTCGGGAACGTCGTGACGGGCGACGACCGTCGGAACCGACCACTCGCCGCGAGCGGGGCGGTCGGTCGTGAACCGTTCGGTGGGGTGTCCTGCGTCGACCACGAAACCGCCGCGTTCGAACGTCGAGACGCCGATACCGCTTCGTCCACCCCTGTCGAGTGCGGGTGCATTCTCGCGGACGTTCGGCCGCCGGTCGTGTGCCCGTGCCACCGCCGCGAGAACGGCGAGCGCGAGTTGCGTCCCGCTGCCGAGGCCGACGTGGCTCGGAAGCCGTTCGTGGACTCGAACGTCGGCTCCGGGTACGCCGAGCACGCCGGTCGCACAGCGAGCATATTCGCGGGTTCGGGGGTCGTCACACAGTACCTCGTCTGCGGTATGCGCTTCGACCGAGACGGTCGGCGATTCGAGTGCGACTCCGAGTCCCCCGTACAGTCGCTCGTGAGCGAGCGAGAGGTTCTGGAAGCCGAAGTGGAGTCGCGCCCCGACCGTCACCCGTGCCATACCCGTGGTTCGAGGAGGGGAAGAAAGGTGGTTTCGGCAGTGGCAATTAGCTCAGGTTGTCGAGGACGAACTCCGCCACCCGTTCGACACCGTTCTCGTAGTTCGGAGACTCAGGTGGGTGGTCCACTGCGCGCGCGACGTGAGGAATCGAGTGTTCGACCTGAAACCCGCGTAATCCTCGGCGCTCGATTACCCGCGAGACGCCGTGTTGTTCGTCGGTGAAGGGGTAGATGACGCAGGGTGTCCCGGCTACGGCTGCCTCCATCACCGTCGAGTAACCGGAACAGACCACCACGTCGGCGGCCCGTATCCACGGGAGGAGCGACGCGGCACACTCCCAGTCGTCGTCGCCGACGAGCGTGACGTCGTGGCCCTCTCGCCGGAGCGCCGTGGCGAGTTCGTCGAAGTTCGTCGAGTAGGTGCTCGGGACGACGAGGACGCCGATGTCGTCCGGCGCTGTCTCGCCGTTGGGTTCGAGTGCAATCGGAGGAACGTGAACGACTCCGGGTGGGTCGCCCCGGTCCGGCGGCCAGACGGCGGGGAAGAGAAACGCGCGAGCAACCGAGAGCTGGTAGCGGTTGAGGAGCCACGTGAACCCCTGTTCGATGGCGGCGTCGTAGTAGGAGGCGGCGTTGTGCGTGAGGACGTACAGTGGAGTTGCGGTACACTGGGCCGCCATCGCGGCGAACATGTCGTCGGTGACGAGGGCGTCGGGATCCTCTCGGCGAAGCCACCGGACGAAATCGGAGACCCGTCTCACGCTGTTGGGAACGCTCTGTGTCACCACGTCGAACAGCGATCCGCCCTGATAATCGCCGATGTAGTCGACCGTCGCTGGACGGTACACCTCGTACCCGTTGTGCTCGATGAACCGCGACCCCGGGCCACCCCCTGCGAGAACGACCCCGGTTTCCGGCCCTTCCAGTGCCTGTGCCACCGCGAGCATCCGGGTTGCGTGACCCGCACCCTCCGGATAATGTGCGACGGCGACGGTCTGGCTCATGGAAGAATGTCTACCGTCCCGTGGCAAGTATATTTGGATTTTGTGAGTTCGGCCACAAACTGAGCGGTGAGACGAGATGCAGTCGGCGTCACACACCTGCCCGTATCGCGTCGTGATGCCACGAGACGGGACCGTCACCGCAATCTTCCAGACGAGATTCTCGCGCTGGTTCGGTGCACGCCGCAAAATCGTGGAACTCCGACAGACACGCTTCGCTCGTCTTTCGGCCTCTCATCGAAGAATGGGACTACCGAAAGACGACGTCGCTCGCTGTTCGTACTTCCACCGAAAAATGGGACCGCCGAGAGTCGAACTCGGGTCCTACGGACCCCATCCGCAGAGGATACCACTACCCCACGGTCCCGCGACGTTTCCAGAGAGGCGAGTCCCTGAGTTAAGCCCTTCGTTTCACTCCTGGTCTCGCGGGACGACGAGGTCGCCGTCGTCGCGCACTGCCAGACTGGCGAGCGGGTCGTTTTCGTACGCCGCGACGCCGTGATACCTGCCGATGACGTAGCCGTCGTGGTCGCTTTCGACCGTCGATTTCTTTTCGCCGTGGGGCGTCACGATGTCCGCGACGACGTCGCCTTCCTCGACGGTGTCCCCCGCCTCGACGCGGTGGCGAACGATTCCCGGCGTGTCGGTGTGGGGGTGGACGGCGCGTTTGACGGGGAACTCCACGGGCGATTCGAGTCCCGTCGGGTCCGGGTCCCCGGGAAGCATGTCGAGTTCGCGCATGACGTTCAACAGCCCCGTCACGCCCCTCGCCCGGGTGTCTTCTTCGACCACTTCGAACCCGCCGAGTTCGACCGTGAAGGCCGGAATCCCGGCGTTGTTCAGTGCCGCACCCGCGGTCGAACGCTGGAGGTTCTGTTCGACGTACTCCGCTGCGGCGTACTCGTTGACGACCGGGAAGTCGTAGGCGTCCACGAGGCGTCCGAGTTCTTCCGCGAGCTGGTTGGCTTGCTCTTCATCACGCTGTTCGCCGAAGAGGACCCTGTCCCGGATGACGAACGGAATCGAACCGACCTGTGCGGTGTGCAGGTCGACCAGTGCGTCCGCCGACTCCTCGAACGCGTCGTAGATTCGCCCGTCGATGAGCTCCTGCACGCGCGGCGGGCGCGAGCTATCGGCATCGGGGTCGGGGAAGTAGCGGTTCGGGTCGTCGCCGTGGTAGTAGGACGCGCGATTCGTCCGACGAAGCCCCGCCGGGTTGAGGTTCGGGAGACAGACCACGGTACCCCGTATCTCGGATTCGAGGTTCTCTTTCATCACGTCCTGTGCGGTGGCCATGGCGGTTACCTCGTTGCCGTGAATCGACGCCGTAATCCAGAGCGTCGGGCCATCTTCTTCGCCCTCGGCGACGAGAACGGGGAGCCGTTCGGGCGTTCCTGTCGGGAGGTCGGTGACGTCCAGCCACCCGGTGGTGAGTTCGCCGGGCGTCGATTCTGCGGTGTCGACTTGCATACCGGGAGGTGTTCGGCGGGTGGTAAAAAATGGTGCGTAGCGGCAGTGGTGGGAAATCGGCGTGGGAGATTCGACATTCGAATCAGACCAGTACGCGCTCCAACTCCACCACTTCTCCCCGCTCCGCCTCCGCATCGCCGACCATCCTGCCGAGACAGACCGCCGCGCCGTTCGGCGTGAAGCAGGCGACGAGTTCGTCCTCGTCCGTTTCGTCCGCGTCGATGACGCCGGGTGCGTACACCTGCGCGCCGTGCGCGACTTCTTCTGCGGCACTCGGGGCGATGGTCACGCTCGGGAGGTGTGACAACGCGCGTTCCGCCGGATGGACGACCTCGCGTAACCAGTCGTCATCGCCCTCTTCGTCCAGGTGGGCCAGCGCGTCCGAGAGGTCGTGGAGCGTCACGAGGTCGGTGTCGTCGAAGGGGTCGGTCGCGGTTCGGCGCAGGTGGCCCATATGTGCGCCCGTCCCGAGCGCGAGGCCGAGGTCGTGACAGAGCTTTCGGACGTAGGTACCACTCTCGCAGCGAATCCGAAGGAGTGCCTGCCTCTCGCGCACCTCCAGCACGTCGAGGTCGTATATCTCACGCACGCGGAGTCGGCGCGAGACGGCGCTCTTTCTGGGCGGTTTCTGATACAGCGGTGCTTCGAACTCGCTCGCGATAGCCTCGATGTCGGCAGGAGGTTCGTCGTGCAGTTCGAGCACGGCGACGTACTCTTTCGCTCCTTCGAGGAAGACCTGCGAGAGGCGTGTCGCCGTGCCGGTCAGGACGGGCAGACAGCCCGTGACTTTGGGGTCGAGCGTTCCGGCGTGGGCCGCCTGGTCGACCGTACAGAGGTCACGGACCCACGCCGCGACCTGGTGGGCCGAGGGGCCGGGGGGCTTGTCGAGATTGACGACGCCGAACTCGAGGAGGTCGGCGGGCGAGCGGTCGTCTGGTGGGCCGCGGAGGGTCATCAGAAGTCGTAGGAGACGCCGGTAATCGGGTACTTGCCCTCGTCCGCCTCGGGGTCGTAGTCCTCGATGGCGGTCGTCAGCATGTCGAGAACGTCGTCGGGATTCCACCGCGCCGTGTTGATGCTGAGGTCGTAGATGCCGAGGTCGCCGATGTCGATACCGTAGTACTCCTCGTAGCGTTGGGCCTCGCTGCCCGCCCGGGCGCGGGTTTCGGTTCCGGCCTGGTCGACGGATTTCCCCTCGCGGTCGGCGATTCTGGCGGCGCGAACGTCGAGCGGTGCGTCGAGCCAGATGCGAAAGTCGGCGTGGTCGCCAGCGAGCCACCCCGCGAGACGGGATTCGAGCACGAGGTCGTCGCGTTCGACGGCGATCTCCCGGAGTCGTCTGTCCAGGTCACGGTCGATTTGCTCGTCCTCCTCGGCGAGTTTGTTGAATTCGAGGGGCGTCAGGTCACGCTCCGCGGCGAGTTCGCGGAAGATGTCGCCGCCGCTCACGTGTTCCAATCCGAATGTCTCGGCGAGTCCCTCGGCGGTCGTACTCTTCCCACTCCCCGGCGGGCCGGAGACTGTCAGTAGCATATCTGCTCTCGAACGAGGACGAAGAAAGAGGTTTTGTTACGTCGGCGTCGTCTGGATGTTCAGCGCCTTGCGGATGAGCTGCGTGAACGCCATCGAACAGAGGAAATACCAGACGATCCACGCCTGCATCGGGCCGATGACGCCACCTTGCCATCCGCTTTCCCCGGCGAGCGGCATGATGACTTTCTGGGGCGTAATGATGTCGCCGTTCTCCTTTATCATCCAGTACATCCAGAGGAAGACGGGAATGGTGAGAAACATCGTCCACACCATCGGGCGGAACTGCTCTTTGAACATGCCCGCCTGGTCGCCCATCGCCTCCATCTGCTCTTCGCGGATGCGCTCCATGGCCTGCTCGTCACCGCGCTCTTTGGCCTCCTTCTGGCGCTGCTGGATGTCTTTCATCCGCTGTTGATAGACGCTCATCTTCTCCATGTTCATCAGGTTGTCCTGCAAGAGCGTCGAGTAGAGCCCCGTCAGCATGGCGAGAATCATGATGACGACGTAGAACGGGAGCATCTCCTGGACGGGGCCGAGCACGACGTTCAGCGTCTGCCCGATGACGTTGCGAACCGAGGCGATGGAGTAACCCGCGAACAGACCGACGCTCGCCACCGCCGCGAGTTTGTCCCACTTCGACCACGTCGTCCCTTCCACGTCGTCTACGTCGGTCGTCGTGGTGGTCGTGGACGAGGCGGTCTCGCTCGTCCCGTTCAGTCCACTCTCGACTGCGTCGGCGTCGGCGAGTTCGAAGCCCTCGTCGCCGTCGACGAGGATGCCCTTCTCTATCAAACGGCCCCACTGACCGCTGGTGAGTTCGTCGCTCACGTCACCCCAGTCGATTTCCTTCGACCCCTCGTCGGTGCGCTCGTACACGACCGACAGGGCGTCGGCCATCGCCGCGTCCTCGGCGATGAGCGACTCTACCTTCTGCGCTGTCCGTGCCATTACCACGGGTTTGGAATCCGCCGTTAATCAACCTTCGGCATCCACACGAGCGCCACGAGATGGAAGCGCGAACCGTCGAAACCGGTCGGATACACTCGTGGTCGTGACGCCGTCTCTCGTCTCGTCGTTCGTAGATGCGCCTTTCGGGACAGATTTTGCCCGCGTGTGACGCGAAAGACAATACGATAGAATAGGGACTGTACTGTAGAATGGGGACTGTGCTGTGAGATGCGGAATTTCTCGGAACGCAGACAAACCGCATCGTCTTCGGGAGTCGTGTGACCGGAGTTCGGGGACGTCCCTGTTTTGCCCACGAGGTCGCACCGTTCTGTCTTCGGCTGTACCCCGGAACTGCCCCTAACCCTATACCGGATGTCCGACAAACCAACGAACGAACCATGACGGAGATGGAGTACACCAAACTCGGCGGTACCGGCCTCGAAGTTTCGCGGCTCTGTCTGGGCTGTATGAACTTCGGGAGCGACCAACCGTGGATGATGAACGACGAGGAGGCGAGTCTCGAACTCATCGACCGGGCGCTCGACATGGGCATCAACTTCCTCGATACGGCGAACGTCTACTCGCGCGGCGAGAGCGAGGAGATAGTCGGCGAGGTCATCGAAGGGCGCAACCGTGACGAACTCGTCGTCGCCACGAAGGTGTACGGCCAGATGGGCGACCACCCGAATGGACAGGGACTCTCCAGAAAGCACATTTTAGACCAGGTGGAAGCGAGTCTCGATCGCCTCGGAACCGACTACATCGACCTCTACCAGATTCACCGCTGGGACGAGTCGACCTCCATCGAGGAGACGCTCTCCGCGCTCGATTACCTCGTCGAGACGGGGAAGGTTCGCTACATCGGCGCGAGCACGATGGCAGCCTGGCAGTTCACCAGGGCGCTCTACGAGAGCGACCTTCGGGACTACGAGCGGTTTACCTGCATGCAACCGGAGTACAATCTCGTCGACCGCCACGAAGAGCAGAACGTACTGCCCGTCTGCGAGCGAGAGGACATCGGCGTCATCCCGTGGTCGCCGCTCGCTGGCGGGTTCCTGACGGGCAAGTACGACCGCGGTGAGGAACCGACCGACGGTAGAGCGACCGAAGACGAGCACACCGAAGCGCGGTTCACCGACGACAATTGGGCCGTGTTGGGCGAGGTACGCGCCATCGCCGAGACGAAGGGGGTCACACCCGCACAGGTCAGTCTGGCGTGGTTACTCCATAAACCGGTGGTCGACTCACCTATCATCGGCCCGCGCACCATCGACCACCTGGAGGAGAACGTCGCGTCGCTCGACGTCTCGCTCTCAGACGAGGAACTGAAGCGACTCGAATCACCAAAATCGCCGGTCTGGTCGCGCGAGATAGCGGATGTCTGACGAGAATCCAATCACGTCGGTCCAGTCCGTCGATTCTGTTTGCTGTCTGGCGGAGGGAACGGTTCCATCCGTAATGGTGGTTAATCCGATATATTTCGCTTGAGTTCGAAAAAAGTGATTCCAATCGGCCACAAATCGTTTTACACACCTTGTACTTAATTTACACGAGTGTGGTAGTTCGTGTTCAGAAAAAGATACAACGAAAGTAGTCAATCGCACCAAAGTTATAAATGCATTTGCTACGTGGTCTCAGGGCATGGTGGGTGCTAGCGAGAGCGACAGTCGGTGTCGGCAAGATGGCGTTTCACGACGGAAGTTCGTGAAAGCTGTCGGTGCATCTGGAACGACAGCAGGTCTCGCTGGATGCACCAGCAGGGGACAATCGGGTAATCCGAACGTCATCCAGTGGGCAGCCGACGACGACATCCAAACGAACAAAGATACTATCGAAAAGGCGCTCCACGAGGCCGGACTGGACGAAAACATCAAGCTCGAGGTTCTCGCAGGGAACGAGAACACTGGTGCGAGGCAGTCACAGTACCAGCGTTGGCTGTCCGCCAACTTATCGGAACCCGATATGTTGCTCGTGGACAGTGGCTGGGCAATTCCCTTCATCGCTCGCCGTCAGTTGTTGAATCTCAGCGAGCACATGTCAAAGGAAGCGCAGGATAAGGTCAACAACGATTACTTCCAGGGAAGCGTCATCACCGGCAAGTCGAACAACGGTGACCTCTACGCTATTCCGCTGTTCTCCGACTTCGGGACGATACAGTACCGAAAGGATCTCGTGAAGAAGTCCGGGTTCAGTCCCGACAAGGAGAACTGGGCGACCGAGGGGATTTCGTGGAAGAAATTCTCGAAGGTGACGAAGAAGGTGAAAAAGGACAACAACATGCAGTACGGATTCACCTTCCAGTCGAGCATCTACGAAGGGCTGTCCTGCTGTGACTTCAACGAGTTCATCACCAGCTGGGGGGGGACGTACTTCGGCAGTATCGACAACCTGCTCGGGCCGGTCGGGAAACGTCCCGTCACGCTGGATTCGAAGAACGTCATCGACTCGGTGAAGATGATTCGGACGTTTATCCACGGAAACAGTGCTCCGAACACCCTGAGCGACTACGCAGGCAACATCGCGCCACGAGCGGTGTTAAGTTGGACGGAAGAGACCTCGCGTGCGCCGTTCAGTAGCGGGAATGCGGTCATGCACCGCAACTGGCCGTACTCCATCCTCATCAACGGCGAAAAGAAAGTCTTCGGCAAAGACCTCGGCGTGATGCCGATACCGTACGGCGTCAAGGAGGGCGAAGCCGACGGGAAAGGACTCGGCGGTATCGCCTCGGCGCTCGGCGGTTGGAACGTCGCTATCAATCCGAACAGCAACAAGAAGGACAAGGCGGTGCAGGCGCTCGAGGCGATGACCAAACAGAGTTTCAAACTCAAGTTGTTCGAGACCATCGGCTGGATTCCGCCGGAACCAGGGGTTCTCGAGACTAAACGGGCGAAGAACATCCCAGTCATGGGTCGGTACGTCGATACGCTGAAGATCGCTGGTCAAAACGCCCTACCGCGTCCCGTCTCGGTCGTCTGGCCACAGCAGTCCGGGAAGATCGCACAGAGCGTTCACTCGGCGTACTCGGGAGAGGCGGCTCCCAAGCAGGCGATGTCGTCGCTGAACAGTCAGATCAAGGAGATCGAGGACTACAACAAGTAGGGTGTGACAAGAATGTCAACAGAACAAGCACGTAGAGAAGAGCAGAAGTCCGGGGTGTACGCCGGTACCGTTCGGTGGATGGAAAATCTGAGCGAGACGCAGTTTGCCTACCTGCTGTTGCTACCAGCGCTGTTGCTGCTCGGTATCATCGCGTTCTGGCCGCTCCTCAGCACGTTCCAGATGTCCCTTCGCGCCGACAGCCTCCGCGGTGCGTCACAGGTCGGCGAGTTCGTCGGATTACAGAACTACGCCGCCCTCCTGACGGGGAAGTTGGACACCGTGGCGCTGCCACAGCCGTTCATCGACTTCAGTCAGCCGTTCAAGAGTGCGCTCGTCGTGACGTTCATCTTCACTATCGTCAGCGTCGCCATCGAGACGGTCATCGGGTTTGGGCAGGCGCTCGTACTCGATCAAGACTTCCGTGGCCGGCGCTGGGTTCGTGTCGCCATCATCATTCCGTGGGCGGTACCCATTGTCATCCAGGGGATGATCTTCTACCTGATGTTCCAGCCGGGCATCGGGTTCGGTGCCGAACTCATGGGGATGATAGGGTTGACGACTACGCCGCTGGTCAAAAGCAGCTCTGCGCTCGGCATCATCGTCGTCGCAGACGTGTGGAAAACGACGGCGTTCATGGCCCTGCTCATCCTCGCGGGGCTCCAGAGCATCGACCGAAGTCTCTACGACGTAGCGAGGGTCGCGGGCGCGTCGAAGTGGCAGCAGTTCAAGATGATAACGCTGCCACTCGTGTTCCCGACGGTGATGGTCGCCATGCTGTTCCGAACCATCGCGGCGATGCGCATTTTCGGCCTCATTGAGACGGTGTCTAGTTGTACGACGGTGCCCTCGCTTTCCTGTCTGGTCGTCACGACGTTCAGCACACGACGCTTCGGCACTGCGGCGGCCATCGCGTTCGTCACGGCGGCCATCATCGGAATCGTGGTGTCGGTGTACATCTTCAAGTTCCGCGACAGCGCACAGGGGGGATTCTAGATGGCGCAAGCAGACCAGACGACGCAGTCCGAAGCGGAGGGTGGCCCGTTCCAGCGCTGGGTACAGGGATCGATACAGAATCCTGAACGGACCTATCAGGCGATGTTCTACGTGGTGACCATCTTCTTCCTGTTTACCACGCTGTTTCCCTTCTACTGGCTGTTGGTGCTCGCACTGACGCCACGGGAGGCCATCTCGAACATCTGGTTCCTGCCGAAAGGGTTCAACCCCGAGGCGTTCGTGACCATCTTCGAGCAGTTACCGTTCCACATCTTCATGTTCAACAGTTTCGTGCTGGCGCTCATCACGACTGCCATCGTGTTGATTCTGGCCAGTCTCGCGGGGTACGTCTTCGGACGGCTGAGTTTCCCCGGCCGAGGGGCGTTGATGTTGCTCATCCTCGCCATCTCGTACTTCCCGCCAGCGGCGTTCTTGCTGCCGCTGTTCCGGTTGTTCACCGGTAACGTCGAGGTGCTCGGTCTCAGCAGTCCGATGCTGTACAACACGCCGGGTGCGATGGTACTGCCGTTCAGCGCGCTGTTCATGCCGCTGTCGATATTCATCCTGACGACGTTCTACGGCCAGATTCCGGACGGTCTGGAAGACGCCGCACGAATCGAGGGAACGACGCGGCTGGGCGCGCTGTTCCGCGTCATCATGCCGCTGTCCGCGCCGGGCGTGGCGACGGCAGGCGTGCTAACCTTTATCTCGGTGTACAACGAGTTCTTCTTCTCGTTCCTGATGACGAACGGGAAGCCGGAGAACTGGGCCCCACTTCTCTGGGGCATTCTGGGATATCAGGGTCAGTACGCCCAGTTCTACAACCTGATGGCAGCAGCGAGTATCGTGGGCGTTCTGCCCATCGCTATCCTCGTGGTCGTCGCACAGGAGAAGATCGTCAGCGGACTCACGGCTGGAGCACTGAAGGAGTGATACAAAATGGGTGAAGTCAACTTAGAACACGTCACGAAACGGTACCAGGATGTAACGGCAGTCGAAGACATGAATCTCACCATCGAGGACGGTGAGTTCGTCACGCTGGTCGGACCGTCGGGGTGTGGAAAATCCACGACGTTGGAGACCATCGCCGGGCTGACGATGCCGACGGAGGGGACGATATCGATCGCCGGACGTGAGGTGACGAACCTCCCACCGAAAGACCGCGGGATAGCGATGGTGTTCCAGAACATCGCGCTGTTCCCGCACATGGACGTGTACGACAACATCAGCTTCGGGTTGCGACTCCGCGATTATGACAAGGACGAGATCGACCGCCGCGTCGACCGCGCCGCGGAGGTCGTCCAACTCGAAGGGATGATGGATCGGATGCCGGACGAGATGTCCGGCGGCCAGCGCCAGCGCGTCGCCATCGCCCGCGCCATCGTCCGCGAACCCGAGGTGTTCCTGATGGACGAGCCGCTGGCGAACCTGGACGCCAAACTGCGCGTCCACATGCGTACTGAACTCCAGCGACTCCACAAGGAACTCGACGCGACCATCGTCTACGTCACCCACGACCAGGCGGAAGCGATGACCATGTCGAGTCGCATCGCGGTCATCAACCAGGGCGAACTCCAGCAGTTCGCCGCACCGCTCGAGTGTTACAACGAGCCGACGAACCTGTTCGTCGCCGGGTTCATTGGGTCGCCGAGCATGAACTTCGTGGAGGGCACCGTCGATTCGAACGGGCTGGAGATGCCCGACTACCACGTGGAGTTCGACCCCGGTCAACTCACCGGCGTCACCGAGGGTGACGAGGTTACGCTCGGCGTCCGTCCCGAAGACGTCTATCTCGTCGAGGATTCCGACAAGGTGTCGAATCCGACCCACCGTATCGACGCGA
The DNA here is from genome assembly GCF_054177595.1 of Haladaptatus ordinarius. Lineage (NCBI taxonomy): Archaea > Methanobacteriati > Methanobacteriota > Halobacteria > Halobacteriales > Haladaptataceae > Haladaptatus > Haladaptatus ordinarius. The sequence continues at coordinate 12,295 of NZ_JBPEHH010000031.1, forward strand.
CGACGGACGTGCTCGAACCGATGGGCGACGAGATTTTCGTCTACATCCTCACGGGTGAAAGCGAAGCGGCGGGGATGGAAGCCGAAGCGGACGACGCCCACCAGCTGTTGATGAGCGTCAGCCCCGACAAGGACATCGACATCGATCAGAGCGTGGAGGTCGTCCTCGACAGAGAGCGCATCCACCTCTTCGACAGTCAGACGGGAGAGGCCATCGTCCACGGACTGGAGTTCGCACCGGTCGAGGCCGAAGCCACGGGCACCGAAGCGGAGGGAGACGACTGAGATGGCGACGGAACTCGGGCTGTTCTACTTCGGGGCCGGGACGCTCCTGTTTTTCTTCTGGGCGTACGGCATCGTCTCGTTCGCGCTGGATTTGAAGAACAAGATACTGCCCGGTATCCGAACACTGCTCGCCAACCGACGAGCGCGAAAGGCGGAGGAAGAACGGGAGCACGAACGCGAAGAAAAGAAACAACAACTGTACTGACGTGACTCCCGGCGACTACTCGAGTCCTGTCCGTTTGGTTTCACGTAGCCGATGTGAACATACCAGTAGTGGTGAGCCGGGACGACGAAGGGAAAAGAATAACTCCGTCTCACAGGTGAGCGCTAACTATGAGCGCCAGTGAGCCGGTTCGAGTTGGGTTCGTCGGTCTCGGGAATATTGGACATTATCACGCGGATAGGATAGCTGATTTACGCCACGAGGTCGTGGGCGGGGTCGATATCAACCCCGATGCACGAGCGCGCTTCGCCGAGAAGTACGACACCCGTTCGTTCGAGAGCTACGAGGAACTGTATAAGTCCGACATCGACTGCGTCATCGTCACCACGCCGAACAAGTTCCACGAGGAGTACGCGGTCAGTGCTCTGGACGCGGGACTCGACGTGCTACTCGAAAAGCCGCTCGCCCACTCGTTGGAGAGCGCGGAGCGAATCGCGGAGGCGGCCCGCAACTCCGAGGGCTTCTGTATGGTCGGCTTCCACAATCGCTTTCGTAATCCCGTCGAAGTCGTCAAAGGCTATCAGGACGAAGGTCGGTTCGGCGAGACGCGCCACGTCGAGGCCAACTACATCCGCCGTCGAGGGATTCCGGGACGGGGGTCGTGGTTCACCAATCGCGACGTGGCCGGTGGTGGCGCACTCATCGACATCGGGGTCCACGCTATCGACCTCGCACTCCACTTCCACGACTTTCCGGACGTCGTCGAAGTGAGCGGTGAGGTTCGGTCGCAGTTCGGCGGTCGAGATGACTACACGTACCTCGAGATGTGGGGCGAGGACACCGAGTCCGGGCCGTTCACGGTCGACGACTCCGTGAGCGCGTTCATCCGGTGTGCCGGTGGCAAGACCATCGCACTCGAAGTCGCGTGGGCGGCGAACCGCGAGTCGAGCGAGGAGTATTTCATCCGCGGAACGAACGCCGGAGCGCGCTTCGACAAACGCGACGACTCGCTCACCATCTTCGAGACGGACATGGTCGGTGCGGACCACTTCTCCAACAACGACGTCCGGACACGCCAGGAAGACGCCCACAAAGCCGAACAGCGCGTGTTCTTCGAAGCGGTTAGAGAGGGTGTCACACCGAACATGAACACCGTCGACCAGGCGCTGTCGGTCCAGCGCGTCATCGACGCGATCTATCGTTCTGCGGAACAGGATGCGGCAGTGCAGTTACAGTAGCCACTGGATCCATTTTCCGTGCGGTTCGTAGGCCGCGAGCCGCCGAGACTCGTCGCCGTCGAACCAGTCGAGCGTGAGCGCGTTGTCCCACTCCGGGGCTGCCTGGTGACCCGAGAGCCAGTGAAGCGTCCGGTCTTCTGCAGCGTCTTCGATCCGTCCTTGGAGATGTTCCTGTACCGACTCAGGGAGTTGATAGCGCATCTGCGTGTCGAAGACGCAGACCGGGACGTCGGTCGGTATCTCCTGTAGTACGTCCGGCAGTCGCTCGACCGCGTCTCCCTGGCGGAGTTCCGGTGGGTGCTGTCGGGCGACGGAGGCGGCCTCCCGAAAGATGGTGGCGGTCGGTGTGTTCGGGCCACACGAGCGGAGCCACCTGACGTCGCTCTCGTCGCGCACGTCGAGTGGATTCAGATCGATGCCGACGCGGGACGCGACGGGAGGAAACTCGTTCTGAAGGGGTGGCGACTGCTCACCTCTGACCTCCGAGTCGAGGACACATTCGCTGGTTCCGTACCGGCCAGCGTCACCGTAATCGTAGGCGTAGGCGTAGTAGTCCCAGCAGAGGTTGAGACCTACGCTCGGCCCGAGTTCGACGAGAGCGAGAGGTTTACCACCGACTTCGCGAGAGACGTGCGTGAACGCAGGAAAGAGCGCGGTACAGCGCCGGACTGCGCTCGTCTGCGTTCTGCGGCTGTGCAGGATGGGCAAGAGGTCGTCTTCGTACTCCGTGCAGAAGTCACGAAACGCAGGAAGCGGTCGCCGTCTTCGCGGTCGTCGGAGACGGTCGGATAGTAGTCGGCCAGTGCGTGGTCAGTTCCTGCGAGGAGACGCGAGTGGACTGCCGCGAGCAAAATGTGTGGATGAGACCGCTTCGATGGGACTTCTTCGGCGAGTGCGAGAAGCGTAGGGTCGGATGCGACGCCGTGTGAGATGCGCTCGTACAGTGGCGACGTTCCGACACACCACTCGGCGAAGTCCTCGAATCGTTCCGAGAGAGTCATATTATCGGATGAGTTTTCAGGAAGCGTAAACGTTATCGGATGGATTTCTGGATAGCGTAACCTTTGGTGCCGAAATTTTATTCCCGAATGCAGTAATCGTTCCCAACATGGACATCGGTGTTCTCACGGTTCCGCTCGGTGACGAGTCGCTCGAAGACGCCCTCGACTATCTCGACGGTATCGGCGTCGACGCGGTCGAGATCGGCTGTGGTGGCTATCCCGGCGAAGACCATCTGTCACGAGAGGAGTATCTCGACGACGAGGACGCACAGAACGACCTCCGCGCCCTGATCGACGAGTACGATATGCGTATTAGCGCGCTGGCGACCCACAACAACCCACTCCACCCGGACGAGGAAGAGGCCGAGGAGGCCGATACCGAACTCCGCGAGGCAATCGAACTGGCCGACCAACTCGACATCGACGCGGTCACGTGCTTCTCGGGCCTGCCGGGCGGCGGCCCGAACGAGGAGGTGCCCAACTGGATCACCGCTCCGTGGCCCTCGGAGCACGCCGACGCGCTGGAGTACCAGTGGGAGGAGGTCGCCATCCCGTACTGGCGCGACGTGGCGGAGCACGCCGCCGACCACGGCGTCGACGTCGCCATCGAGATGCACCCGAACATGCTCGTCCACGAACCTGCAGGGATGCTGGAACTGCGGAACGCGACCAACGAGCGTATCGGCGCTAACTTCGACCCGAGCCACCTCTACTGGCAGGGTATCGACGTTCCCGAGGCGATCCGGTTCCTCGGTGAGCACGACGCCATCCACCACTTCCACGCCAAAGACACGAAAGTCTACGAGTCACAGTCGCGGTACAAAGGCGTGCTCGACACGACGCCGTACACCGAGGAGGCCAATCGTTCGTGGCTCTTCCGGTCGGTCGGCTACGGTCACGGGGAGGAGCACTGGAAAGACGTCGTCAGCGCGCTCCGGATGATCGACTACGATGGCGCTCTCTCCATCGAGCACGAGGATTCGTTGACCAGTTCGCGCGAGGGGCTGGAGAAAGCGGTCGAACTGCTACAGCGCGCAGTGTTCAGAACCTCGCCCGGAGAAGCCTACTGGGCCGAGTAGCGAGCGCGACTTACAGATCAGCCAGAAGCCGTTCGGGATACAGGATTTCGTCTCCCTCGGTGAATACGGACGGCGATTTCCAGACACACTCGAATTCTTCGTCGAACTCCGGTTCGTAGCCCGGAAACGAATCCTCCTTGTCGGGCCACGATTCGACGATGTCTGCCTCGTAGACGCGCCAGACTTCGTGTTCTCGCTGGCCGTCGAATGTGAACACTGCTTCGTAGGTTTCGAGGTGTGCCACGTTCGTTAGGGAGACGTCGAGTTCCTCCTCGAACTCCCGGTGGAGGGCGGCTTCGCTGTGCTCGCCGAACTCGACGCCCCCACCGAGAAGGTAGTGGAAGGGGCTGCCCTCAGCGGGATCACGGTCTCGCGCGACGAGGATCTCATCATCGCGGCGGATTAAACCCCGAGTGGAGACCCGGATGTGATCTTCGGACATGGATTCTGTGAATAATCGAATTCATTTGATAAATATACCGGAGTGGTGACGAAAGCCATAGAAGATATCTCGAACCCTCCTTCGCAAAACGTATTCTCGAAAGAACTGGTCACGTAGCGGGCCATGAAACACTAAGCCCCTTCCCGAAGAATCCAAAACCAGTTATGACGCTGAAAGTCGGCGTTCTCGGCTATCGATTCATGGGCAACGCCCATGCGAACGCACTGGCGCGCCTCCCGATGTTCTTCCCCGACGCACCGGACGTCGAACGTCACGTCCTCGTCGGGCGAGACGAAGAGGCGCTCGCGGAGGCGGCAGACCGTCTCGGATTCGCCGAGACGAGCACGGACTGGGAGGAGGTCGTGGACGAGGTGGACGTCTTCTACAATCTCGGACCGAACTTCGTGCACGCGGAACCCTCCATCGCCGCGCTCGACGCAGGCGTCCCGGTGCTCTGTGAGAAGCCACTCGCGGCCACGGTGGAGGATGCAGAGCGCATGGCCGACGCCGCAGAATCGGCGGGCGTCCCCACCGCGACCGCGTTCAACTACCGGTTCATCCCGGCCATCCAGTACGCGAAGGGGCTCATCGACGACGGCGTGCTCGGTGAGATACACCACTTCCGCGGGCGTTACCTGCAAGACTGGCTGGTCGACCCCGACGCGCCGTGGTCGTGGCGTAACGACGAGGAACTGGCGGGCAGTGGCGCGCTCGGCGACCTCGGGGCGCACACCATCGACCTCGCGCGATTCCTCGTGGGCGACGTAGAGCGCGTCTCGGGTCACCTCGAAACGTTCGTCGACGAGCGCCCGGTCCCCGACGAAGACGAGACTCGACCGGTCACGGTAGACGACGCCTACTCCGCGCAGGCCGAGTTGGAGGGTGGTGTGATGGGAACCTTCGAAGCGTCGCGGTTGGCCACGGGGCACAAGAACGACCACTCCATCGAGATTCACGGGTCGGAGGGGAGCCTGAAGTTCTCGCTCGAACGCCTCAACGAACTCGAAGTCCTGCGGGGCGACGACCGCGGCTACGAGACGGTGCTCGTGACCGACGAATCGGACCCCTACATCGACCACTGGTGGCCGCCGGGACACGTCATCGGCTGGGAGCACACCTTCGTCCACGAGAACTACGAGTTCCTCTCGGCGGTCGACGACGAGGCGTCAGAGACGCCTCGGGACGGAGGCGGTGAAACCGACGGAGCAGGAAGCGAGTATCACCCGAACTTCGCGGATGGGTTGGCGGTTCAGCGCGTGTTGGACGCCATCGAGAAGAGCGACGAGCGCGGTGAGTGGGTCGCGGTCGAGTAGAGCAGTGTCAGGTCGGTCGGCGAGAAGTCGGGCGGTACCGAGAGTTCAGTACTCCCACGTCCCCTCGTCCGTCACGACGGAATCGAGGAGGCGGGTCGGCGTCGCGTCGTAGGCCGGATTCGCCACGGAAAAGCCCTCGGCGGGTTCTCGAATCACTTCACTCCCGGAGCGAAAGTCGTTCTCGAAGCGGAACGCTTCGCCGACGATTTTCGCGCTGGAACCGATGGTCGTCACGGGGACGCTGACCTCGTTCGCGGTGGTGACGAGGGGGAAGGTTCCGACGCGGTTGTAGAGCGTCTCGTCTACGATGCAGTCCATGCCGGTGAACACGCGGTCACACTCCGGCAGGTAGTGGCCCGAGGCGCTGTCCACGATGAGTGTCACGTCCACGTTGTCGATTTCACCGAGCACGCGGGCGGTCTTCCGACCGAGGTAGCGCGGGCGAGCCTCCAGCACGTACACGTCGAGGTACGCGCCGTCCGCGACGGCGTGTTCGACCGCCTCCAGCACAGTCGAGGAGTAATCGTGGGTCATGAACGTCAGGCCGTCTTCGAACAGCGGCGCGGCGTTCTCGGCGGCCCGGCGCTTGGCGGTGACGACCTGTTCGACGACGCTGTCGATGGCCTCTCTCGTCCGTTCTTTGGCCGCCTCGACCGACTCGTTTTCTGCCTCGGTGACCATCGTCACGATGGCGCGCTGTGTCGTGACGAGCGAGGCGTGGGAGGGATTGGCCCGTCGGAGGGCATTGCTGTTGTGGTCGAGTGCGCGTTCGAACTCCTCGACCGTCTCGAAATCCCGTTCCAGAAGGTCTTCCAGTGCCCGCGCGGCTTTGACCGCGACTGTCGAGGAGCTGTGTGTCTGCATCTCCTGTATCTCCTCGACTGTCTCGTCTATCATGCGCTAACGGAGTCCGTCGGGACACATGATTGTTCTGGGTTTCCGATTCCGGAGATGACGGAACCGACTCAGAGGGCCAACGGCACGCGCGGTCGTCCTCCGACACTGGCTTTCGAAATCACCAGGTAACGAGAATCAACGTTCCGTTTACGTACGTCGAACGCCAATCGCCACTCATGACCGTTCCCGTTCGCTACTACTGTCCCCACTGCGGCGCGATTGCAACGTTGGAACGCGACGCCCGCCTCGCAGACAAGTCGGTGACCGCCCACCCGCTGGACGGCTGGGAGTACGCCCCTGCCTACGAGGCGTTCGAGGACGCAGACGGCGTCGAAATCGTCTGCGGTGCGAAAGAGACCGACGGTGAGGGATGCGGTGAACTGTACTATCTGAACTTCGTGAAGTTCGACGGCGGCGACGAACTCGACCCGCACGTGCCGCTCAGACCCGAGGACGTACCGAACTTCGATTTCAGAACGTAGTGGAGACGGTCCGAGTGGGACCGTCGCTTTCCCGCTTCACCGCACCTTGAACAGAAATCCCCACGCGTACGTCTCACCGCCCACGCCGTACTGGTCCTCGAAGCGATACCGACCGTCCGGGAAACACGCCTCATTCTTCGCGTGATTCAGCACCGACCACTCGACGTGCGTTCGCTCGCCGGGCGCGAGCGTCCGGTATTCGACCGCGTCCTGACCGGCCAGATTCCGGGTTTTCCAGCAGCCAGACCGTCTGTCGTCCGATGTCGCCTCGTACTGGAGGAGGAGTTTCGCGCCGTCGTCTACCACGCTCGTGGTGTCCGCGAAGGGGTCAGGATAACCGAATCGGAACGTCCGCGCTTCGTCGGCCGTACACTCGAACCGAACTCGAATGCGCGGTAGCTGTTTTGCCGTCTCCGTCGCGAGGAGGTCCGCAGTTACCGTCGCCGGGAGCCCGTCGGGTACCGGGTCGCTGTCGATGGAAAACGACCTCCGCGAAGCGATATTCAGCACACTACCGAGACCCCCCCGGTAGCGGCAGTGGCGAGTATGCCCAGCACCGCTCGTCGTTGCATACGTCCGGTACGACGCTATGGTATCAAAAGATTGTGATTAGTAAAAAAGAAAATTTTACTAATTCGTTCACCCCTTGATGTTGCAGACGGGGTAGGTTCGGGCTACCTTGTCACCGATGCCCAGCGCGTCGGAGACTTCCACCACTTCGTCCACGTCCTTGTAGACGCCGGGCGCTTCCTCCGCGACGGTCGCGCCGCTCTGGGCTTTGACGTAGATGTGTTCCTGTTCGAGGTCGTTTTGCACGTCGCCGCCCCAGTAGTCCTTTTTCGCCTGAGTCCGACTCATGACGCGGCCCGCGCCGTGGGCAGTCGACCCGAAACTGAGGTTCATCGACTCCTCGCCACCGCGGAGCACGTAGCTCCCCGCACCCATGCTTCCGGGGATGATGATGGGCTGGCCGACGTCAAGGTACGCGCCGGGCACCTCGGGGTGCCCTGCGGGAAACGCTCGCGTCGCACCCTTCCGGTGGACATACAGTTCTCTCTTTTCGCCGTCGACCTCGTGTGTCTCCTTCTTGGCGATGTTGTGTGCCACGTCGTACAGCAGATCCATCTCCATCTCGCGCCACGACCGCCCGAACACGCGCTCGAACACCTGCCGCGTTCGGTGCATGATGAGTTGGCGGTTCACCCACGCGAAGTTGATGGCCGCCCCCATCGCCTGGTAGTAGTCGTCCGCGAGTTGGCTCCCGGCGGGCGCGGCGGCGAGTTCCTTGTCGGGAAGTTTCGACAGTAGTCCGGAGTGGGTTTTCTCTATCTTCCGCAGGTAGTCGGTACAGACCTGATGGCCCAGTCCGCGGCTCCCACAGTGGATGAGCACGACGATCTGCTCTTCTGCGAGCCCGTACGCATCCGCCACGTCCTCGCGGAACACGTCGGTCACGCGCTGGACTTCGAGGAAGTGGTTGCCACTCCCCAGGCTCCCTATCTGATTTTTCCCGCGGTCTTTCGCCTTCTGGGATATCTTCGAGGGGTCGCTCTCCGCGCGAACGCCCTCGTCTTCGCAGTGGGCGAGGTCGGCTTCGACGGCGTACCCCTCGTCCAGCGCCCACGCCATCCCCCTGTCGAGGATGTCGTTTACGTCGTCGATGTCCCCCTTGACGACCCCACCGCCGCCGAGTCCCGACGGGATGTTGGCGAACAGCGCGTCCACGAGTTCCGCTTCCCGTCCTCGGAGGTCGTCGTAGATGAGGTTCGTCCGCATCATCCTGACGCCGCAGTTGATGTCGTAGCCGACCGCTCCCGGCGAGATACAGCCCTCCTCGGCATCGATTCCGGCGACACCACCCACCGGGAATCCGTACCCCTGATGGCCGTCGGGCATACAGAGCGCGTGTTTTTGCACGCCCGGCAGGTGGGTCGCGTTCCGCAACTGCTGGAGCGTCTTGTCGTCTGCAATCTGGTCGAGCAGTTTCTCGCTGGCGAGCACCCGCGCGGGCGTCCCCATCCCGTCTTCCCGTGGAATCTCCCAGACGTGCTCCCGAACCTCTTCGAGCGTGATGTCTCCGGCGGTGTACGTGTTCATACTCGAACGTACGGCGCGTACTCCGAAGACGTTTCGGAGTTCGGTTTCGGCCGAAGGCGACGTGAGCGGTTTACACGTCGAAAACCACGTAGGCGCGCCACCCCTCGGGCGTCTCCTCGACGGCCATCTCGGAGTAGGTCACGGCCTTGATCTCCCGTGCCCCGAGTCCCGCGAGGGGCACGCCTCGAGCGGTTCCCGCCAGCGTCCACTCGCCGTCGGCGTCGTGGACATTCGGTTCGTGGACGGTGACTTCGTTTTCCACCGGGAGCACGCCGCGCACGTCGCGCTGGTAGATGAGTTCGTCGAGGTAGTCGAACAGCAGCGCCTCTCGACCCTCGGCGGACACCGTGAGGTCGAATCGCTCTCCGCTGTCGGGTATCTCGTCACACATCGCAGCGGCCATGCCGTCGGCGACGGCGGCGAACACGGCAGAGAGCGAGTTCGCCGTGGCTTCGACCGCGACGTCGGCGGTGTGCTCGCGTAGTGCGAAGTTCATCGTCCGAAGGTCGCCCGCGACGGGTATCAGGCTTACCACTTCGTCCGTGTCAATCTGTCCCTATGCCGGTGGAATTATATTGAACTGTCTGCTACTCACTGCCAGTGAGCGTAAATATCGACACGCGAATCGTTCCGCCGGGCGACAATCGCTACGTCGAGGAGGCGTGGACGTTGAAGGAGAATATCCGGCAACGAGAGGACGTGCTGAAACAGCGACGGGGCTTTTTCACGGACGCCTACCGTCGCTCGACCGTCTACTGCTACGTCACCGAGGAAGACGACGGTGAGCGTCTCATCGGCTTCGCAGCAGTGCGGCGCGACGGATACATCCTCTTTCTCGCTGTCGATACCGATTTCCGGGGGCAAGGGTTCGGCCAGCGGTTGGTCGCGAAGGTCGCCGACAACCACGACTCCGTGACATGCCACGCTCGAACGACGAACGAAAACGCACTCCATTTCTACCGCCACCTCGGCTTCGAAGTCGTTCGCCGAATCGACAACTACTACGAGGACGCAGGCGACGCGTACTATCTCCGATTGGGCGAAGAAGAGAGCATCGCGAAGCGACTCTCGGATTTCATGCGCGGGTAAGGCTTCGCCGCGCAGTAGCGCCATTATCCCGAAGAAACGAGCACTTGAATCGAAGAAACAACGCTTTAATCGTTCGCCCACTCACCTACTGACGATGAAAGAGCGGACGCGAGCGTATCTCCGTGGCCGGTTCCGTGACCACTACCGGTCGGTGAACCCGACGCTCCCGCCGGGTGCGGAGGAGCGAGAGTGGGGCTACATCCCGTGGACGACCGGGCCGGGGACGACGATGGTTCGGCACAACTCCCTGCTCGACCTCGGTGACCTCGGTGGGTTTCTCCAGCGCGAGCGTCCGCGCCACGTCTACTTCTCCGCTGGCCGCTACCGCGACCCTGGTGCGAACACAATGGAGGCGAAAGCGTGGCAGAGCGCAGACCTCGTCTTCGACCTCGACGCCGACCACCTCCCCGGCGTCACCGACGAGACGACCTACGCCGAGATGCTCGCGCGCTGTAAGGCCGAACTGCTCGATTTGCTGGACCTGCTCGACAGGGATTTCGACTTCGAAGACACGACCGTCGTCTTCTCCGGCGGGCGGGGGTATCATGTCCACGTTCGGGACGACGGCGTCCAGCACCTAGACCGGGAAGCACGCCGGGAAATCGTCGATTACGTGCGGGCGAGGGATGTGGCGTTCGACTCGCTCGTCGAAGCCGAAGCGGTCGCCGGACTCGGCCTCAAGAACCCGACCCACAAACGGAGCCTCCCGACCGAGGGTGGCTGGGGTGGGCGCGTCCACGCACGACTCTGTGCGTTCGTGGACGAACTCGTGGCGATGGACGAAGCGGACGCGCTCGAACGTCTCCAGAAGTTCGACGGCATCGGTACCGGGAAGGCGACGGGAGCGTACAACGCCGCGAAGAACAACCGCCGAGAGATAGCGGCCGGAAACGTGGACGTGCATCCGGCGTTCTACCAACTCGCGCGCATCGTCGCCGAGGACGTGTTCGCCTCGGAGAGTGCGGCGGTAGACGAACCGGTGACGACCGACACCCACCGTCTCATCCGATTTCCGGGGAGTCTCCACGGTGGCAGTGGACTGGAGGTCCGTCGGATTTCACGCGACGAACTCGACGATTTTGACCCGCTCGTCGACGCGATACCGGAGACGTTCACGAGACACGAAGTGACAGTGGGACTGAAAGAACCGGCGCACGTCGAACTCGGTGGCGAAAGCTTTACGCTCCCTGCAGGTGATGTATCGATTCCCGAATACGTTGCCATCTTCCTTATGGTGCGTGACCGGGCAGAAAAAGGGAAAGAATGAACCTCGACGAACTCCGCAGCGTCCAGAGCAAGGAGCGCTCGAAAGATAGCCTGCAACATCTGCGGGAGTCTTTCTACGCAGACGTCGGTGCGTACATCCGTGACCTTCGCGAGGAGCGCGAGCGGGCCGCCGAACGGGCAGACGACCCGTTCGACTCCGTCGAAGTCAACCGACTGACCGACGAAATACAGACGGCGGAAGAAGTCGTCGAGGCGATTTACGAACGGCGCGTGGGCAAAGTCGTCAAGCGTGCGAGCCTCTCGGCGGCCGGAATTCCGGCCGACGAAGAGGGACTGACCACCGAAGAACAGACGCTGTTTACCGACCTCGTCGAGCGTATCGAGTCGAACAAATCCACCGTGCTCGACGTCCTTTCGGGGACCGAATCCGATACGGAAGCAAACGCCGAGGAATCGACTCCGGACGACGCGGCCGAAGAGGAGACAACTGCTGGCGACTCGGCGTCCGAAGAGGCAGACCGACCCACCGCCGAAGCAGCGGCGGTTGCCGGGGATTCCGAGCCAATCGACACGGACTCTGAGAACGCACCGGACCGTCCGGAATCGACCGACAACGGCGAATCGATTCCGGACGAGGGGGCGACACCCGACGAGGAGCCTGCACCCCAGGAGACCCCCGAACCGGCACTCTCGGACGAGCGAACGATGGTTCGGATCACCCGCGACGTGGGAGAGATTTTCGGCGTGGACGAACGGGAGTACGACCTCGCGAGCGAAGACGTGGTGACGCTCCCCGCCGAGAACGCAGCGCCGCTCATCGAGCGAGACGCGGCGGAGAAACTAGAGTGAGACCGCGACGGTGATATTCGTCTCGACGACCGTTCGCTTTTAAACACCGTCGAGGAGAACGTACGAACGATGCCGAACGGCCTCGCGTGGTTCGTCGTGCTCGCGCTCGGGAGCACGGTCGTCGTCTGGAAAGGAAGCGATATGTTAGAGCGAGCGAGCAAGCGTCTCTCGCTGTACTACGGCTTACCTGCTATCGTCCGTGGAGCCATCGTCGTCGCCGTCGGGTCGAGTTTCCCGGAACTGTCGAGTACGGTCATCGCGACCGTCCGTACCGGTTCGTACGATTTAGGCGTCAGCGTCATCATCGGGTCGGCCATCTTCAATCTGCTGGTCATCCCGGCACTCTCCGGAATCTTCGCCGACGGCGTGGAGGCAGACCGGGCGGTCGTGTACAAAGAGGCGCAGTTCTACATGATCGCCGTCTCGGTGCTCACCATCACCTTCGCGCTGGCGGTCATCTACCATCCCGTCCCCGACGTGCGCCTCGGCGGAACCGTCACGCGGCAGCTCGCGCTCATCCCCGTCGCGTTCTACGGCGTGTACATCTTCACACAGTACCAGGATACGCAAGACTACGACGCGGGCGAGACACCCGACGACGTGCAACCGCTCCGCGACTGGGCCACTCTGCTCGCCAGTCTCGTCCTCATCGCGGTGGCGGTCGAAGGGCTCATCGAGTCGGCGCTCGGGTTCGGCGACATCTTCGGGACGCCGAGTTTCCTCTGGGGGCTGACCGTCGTCGCCGCCGGAACCAGCCTTCCGGATACGCTCGTGAGCGTCCGGGCCGCACGTCAGAAAGAGGGGGTCACCAGCCTCGCAAACGTGCTCGGGAGCAACACGTTCGACCTGCTCATCGCGGTCCCGGCGGGCGTCCTCGTCGCCGGTTCCGCCCCTATCGATTTTGCCGTCGCCGTCCCGATGATGGGCTTTCTCACGCTCGCCACCGTCGTCGTCTTCGGTATCCTCCGAACCGAACTACAACTCACGACGGTCGAAGCGTGGATACTGCTCGTCGTCTACCTGCTGTTCATCGCGTGGATGGTGTTGGAGACGGTCGGCGTGACGCGTCTCGTCCCTGGAGCGTGAGTTGGACGGAATCGACCGGTAGAACGCTCCAGTGTCGAACTACTCCGCTCGTGATTCGTGCCGTAGTTCGTCCACGTCGAAACGAATCGTCTCGGAATCATCGACCCGAACCCGAATCGTTTCGAGTTCTCCATTGACCAGTTTCGGGAGTTCGTTCTCGAACTTGCGATAGTGGTCCGTCTCGACGTGTGCCTCCAGTGCCACGACGTCCTCGTACTGCTCGAAGAACCGGAGTACGTTCGGATTCTCGACATCGACCATCGCTCGGTAGCGAACCGTCCCATCCTCGTTTCGTGACTGTCCCGCGAGTGATTCGGCTGCCTTGATTGCTTTCGCCCGATACTCGGATTTGATGGGGATGCTCGTGTGGACTATCAACATATCTGATAGGAATGCCTGTGTGGACTATCAACATTACGACTACTCCGTCGAGGGTGCTGAAAACAGCCTGGAGAACCACATTTCACGCGACGTACCGACGAGTCCGGAAGGGTTCGTAATCGACCGGTAACGAAGCGACGGGCCAGCGACACGACTCGGAAAAGCAGCAGGCGACACGACCGCCGGAGGCTGTCCCACCGACCGTGAGCGAGGAGTGTAGTCGTTCGAAAGAGCGAAGCGCTTGCGAACGATAGCAATCGGTTGGTGCGAAAAGGTGGGTTCTATAGTCCCCCACCAATTTGCAGGTTATAATGAGCTCCGACGACCTCTATCTGACACTCGAACGAGTCGGAGAACGGTTCAATCTCGGGGAGTACGAAATCGACGCCTATCTCACAGTGCTCGAACACGGGCGGCTGACTGCGAGCGAAATCGCAGAGCACACCGACATCCCGCAACCGCGGGTGTACGACACGGTCCGGAGTTTGAGCGACCGAGGCCTCGTCGAACTCCGCGAATCCCGACCGATGAAGGTCATCGCCATCGACCCCGAGGAAGCGTTCTCCGACGTGCAGTCGTCGCTCGACGACATGATAACCAACCTCGAAGCGCGGTACACCGCCCCGGCGCGGGACACCGAAGCCGTCTCTCTGGTGAAATCGCGTTCGACTATCCTGCGCTACCTCGAAGACGTCATCGACGTCGCAGAGTACGAACTCGCGCTGTCGCTGACGCCCGACCTGCTCGAACGGTTCGAGGACGAACTCGCAACCGCCATCGACGCCGGCGTGAGTACGGAACTGCTCGTCACGCCCGCCTCCGAAGCACCCGGACCGGAGGAGTTCGCCTACGAGAGCGTTGCCACGACCGCCCGCGCCCGCCGGGGCATCACCACGCCCGTCATCGCAGTCGCGGACGGCGAGTACTCGATGTACGCCACCCAGGACGCCCTGCGCGACGATCGCGACCGCTACGGCGTCATCTTCAACCGCTCGGCGCTGGGCTTTCTCGTCTCCGGCTTCTTCGGCACCGTGCTCTGGACCACCGCCGAACGCACTCTCTTCGCCGACGGGACCGACCGAACCTTCCCCCGGCGGTACGCCTCCATTCGACGCTGTGTGAAAGAGATTCAGGGGCTCGACGGCGAGTTCTACGCGACCATCAAGGGCCGCGACATCGAGAGCGGGATCGAGCGAGTCGTCCGGGGAAGAGTCGTCGGCTTCTCCTTCGAAGGCGGCGAGCGCGTCGCAGGAATGTCGGTCGAGACCGAGGACGGCACCGTCACGGTCGGCGGGCAGGTCGCCGCACTCGAAGACATCGAAGCCCACGAGATTCGAATCGGAACGGACGAACCACCGGCCTACGAACGGTGAACCCGCCACCGAGTGTCAAAACGTAAAGACGCGCTTGTCGCACGCCGGGCAGGCCAGCACCTCGTCGGGAGGAGACATCGGACTCGTCCCACTGCCACAGCAACGGTCGGCCGTCGTTTCTTCGAGTTCTACACCGCAATCCGGACACTTCTGGAGGAACGCCCGGAGCGCACTCCCCGACTGGACACGAACGTCCGGGTCGAGGCCGCGCTCTGCGAGCACCCGGACCGCCGCGACCTCGGCGAGTGCGACGGGTCGCGTGAGCCACTGTTCGCTTTCGGGATCCCCGGTCGAGACGACGACCCAGTCGCCACCCTCGACGAGTTCGACGTCGACGGGGCGGGGCGACGACTCGCCAACTGCCTGTGCGAGGTCGTGGTCTCGAACGCGAACCATCTCGGCGCGCCAATCGGTTCGGAATCGTTCGTCGAGGTGGAGGGAGTCGCCGACTGTGAGAACGATTCCCGCATCGAGGAGCGATTCGACCACGCGTTCGCCAGCGTCTTCGGCGTCGCCCGCCAGCGTGCCGGGTTCGGACTGTCGGTGTGATTCGAAAAACAGGTCGGAAAACGACGGTGCGAACTGCGGCGTTCCGGGGACGAGATACCCGCGGAGACCGATCGTGACACCGCCGACGAGTCCGAGTGCCGAGGCGACCGCGAGTCGGCGGGCGCGTTTCGTGGGGAGATATCGAGTAACGCCCACACACGCGAACAACAGTAACGCGGCGTTCAGCGCGGTGCAGGGCCAACACCGGTTTTCTCCCGTGTACTCGGGCTTTCGGAGACGGTCGAGCATTGGTGGGTGTTGGGCGGCGACCAGTTTGAGTGTTCGGGCGAGACGAACCGGTTCGCGGCGTTCCAACGCCACGAGACGACGACGAGAGTCGTCGACGAGACCGCTCACCGGTGAGACTACTCGAAGGCGGGCGACGGAGAGTACGACCGCCATCCGAGTTTCGTCGAGGTCGGATGAGTCCGGTCTGGAGAAGCGATACGTTAATCTCCTCGGCGTGTTACGGTGTACCTATGCGGGTTCGAGACTGGCAGGACATCCTCCAGGACGTTATCGACCACGACGTCGACCCTCGGGGATGGCGGGCCGCCGGGGGTACGCGAGCAGGTGGCGTCGGCGAGGATCTGTATCTCGCCCACCCGAGAGCGGGACTCTACCACCTGAAGACGTACGCGAAAAATCCCTACGAGGTGAGAGGCGTCGGCACGCAACTCGCTCGAAAGCTGGACGACGAAATCGGAAGCTACCTCCCCGAAGAGAAGTTCCGCGGTGGTCGATTCGCCGTTCGTCACCCCGAACAGGCACCACCAGACAAGAAAGAAGCCAAAGCGCGGGCGAAACGTCTCGAAGAGACCATCAAGGCACACGCCGACGCGCCGACCTCGCCCGCCGACCTCTTCGACGACGTGATGGAGGCCGTAGAGAGCCCGGCGTTCGGGCCGATGGATTTCGACAACTACGACCGCCCGAAGTCGGTCGACGACCTCTCGGACACCTTCGAAGAGGCGGAGAAACTGCTGAGTTCGGAACTGGACGACCTCATCGACGAGGACGAGGTCGGACAGGGGTTCCAGTAACGTCACCGACCCCATCTCGTCGGGGTTTATGCACGTCCCGCCCGCACCCATCCTGCATGGATGCCGAGGACACGGTACACGACTACTACGATGCGCTCCGGCGGGGAGACCCTCTGCAACCGTTTTTCGCCAGCCGAGACGATATCGTGAAGTTCGGCATCAGCGAGCGTCTTTCGGGGTACGACGCCATCGCGGACGGATTACACGAGCAGACGGAGACGACCGCCGACTGGAGCGTCGAGAGCAAACGATTGCAGGTGGTCACGGGGAACGAGTTCGCCCGATTTACCGACGACGTCCGACTCGCGTGGACGGACACCCGGACGGGCGAACGGCGCTCCTTCGATACGCGGTGGAGTGGCGTCCTCGAACGGACCGAAGACGAATGGGTTTTCACCGGCATGCACGTCAGCGTCACACGGGAACTCTGATGGTCGGACCGATATCTCGCGAAGAACGCACCGACGCGATGAATCGTCTGAAAGCCGCGCTCGTCCTCCTGGTCGGTGCTTCCGGCGGCCTCATCGCCCTCTACGGCGATGCCAGTGTGGTCGAGATGGTGGTGGCTGTGCTGAGTGGACTCGTCGTCGGTGGTCTGCTGGTGTGGTATCTCGGCTGGATAGCGCCCTGAGAAATCGGTGGTCGGGTGAACTGTCCGTGTCCGTGCGTCGACTCACGCCCTCACTCGCGCCAACCACCGCTCTGGGTGGTCGAGTTCCTCGCTGTCGGGGAGGTTCTCCGGTGACTCCCACACGCGGGTCGCGGTTTCGATGTCGGTTGCGTCGACGACGTACTCGAAGAACTCCTTTCCGCGCTCGTACTGTCTTCGTTTCAAACCGAGACCGAGCAGTCGCCGGACGAGTTTGGACAGCGGGTTCATCCCCTTCCGCCGGGCTTCGATTTTCCGCCGGAGGTCTTCGTACTCGTCGTCGAACGCCTCGTCCATGAGCAGTTCGGCGTATCCCTCTACGGAGGTCATCGCGGCGTCGAGTTCGCGGAACGCCTCGCGGTCGACCTCGCCGTGGGCCAGTGCTTCGACGCCCTTCTCCATCTGCGATTCGAGGTGATCAGAGAGCCACGGGGCCGCACCGAACTCCGCGGCGTGGGTCACCTCGTGGAAGGCGATCCACCTGCGGAATCGGTCGAAGTCCACGTCCAACTTCCCCGCGATTCGTACGATGTTGGGGTGGACGAAGTACAGCGCGTGGTCGTCACCTTCCGCGAGCAAGAGCGGGTCGTACTGTCCGAGGACGTTGTTGCCGAGGACCGCGAGCATCACCGACATCGACCCCGTGTTCAGAACGCGGGCGACGCCGGGTAACACCGTCGGTCCGTGTTCTTCGATGGGTTCCATCACGCGCCGAAACGTCGTTATGTTCGCGTCTATCCAGTGGTGGCGATTCTGGATTTCGACGGTGTCCGGCACGTCGAACGAGACGCCAGATACCTCTCGTACGCGAGTGCGGGCGTCACGCACGTCGGTCGCGTACCCCGATTGCTCTGCTGGCGAGAGGTCGATAGAGCCCGGTTCTGTCGCGGATTTCGCGGCTTCTGCGACCGCGCCCCAATCGATGGGGCCGGAACCGGTCGCACCGGTGACGGCCCGAACGCTACGATAGAGATTCACGATTCCCCGTTGGGTTCGAGGCGACAAAATGCTTCTGCCGTCTCACTCTCGGCGTCTGTTTCTGAGCACCGCCAGAACGATGACTGCGAGAAGGACCAACACCGGGCCGAGTTTCGCCGTAATCGGCGGTTTCTCCTCGCCACCGTCGGTTCGACCCCACTCGAGCGACGGCTCTGGCGACTCCGACGTCGTTTCGCCCACGTTGAGCGTGAGATTCGGTTCGTGTAGGTGTAGTTCGAAAACCCCCATACTCTCCCCATCGGTGGTCTCAGCCTTATCGGTTCGGGATAAATATAATATATATTACATTAAATGGCTATATTCGAGAGGTTGAAGACGCGTCGTCTCCCCTTCACCGGTATGAACGAGAGCCGACGTGAGTTTTTAGACACCCTGCTCACCACGCCGAGCCCCTCGGGATTCGAAGTCGCAGGCCAACGTGTGTGGGTAGAGTACGTCTCCGAGTTCGCCGACGAAGTACGAACCGACGAGTACGGCAACGCCGTCGCCGTCGTCGACGGTGACGACCCCGAACTCGCTTTTGCGGGTCACGCCGACCAGATAGGGTTCATCGTCGCCGGCATCGACGACGACGGCTTCGTCCGCATCGACCGGATCGGCGGCTCTGACCGCACCGTCTCGAAGGGCCAACACGTCGAGATACACTCCGAGGACGGCGTCGTTCGGGGTGTCATCGGTCAACGCGCGATTCACTTGCGCGACACCGAGGACGACGAGTTCGAGGACATCGTCGAACAGCACGTCGATATCGGGGCGAAAGACGAGGCCGAAGCCGCAGAACTCGTGGACGTGGGCGACCCCATCGTCTTCTCCCCGAGCGTCGAAGACCTCCACGGGACGCGGCTGGCCGGGCCGGGTATCGACAACCGCGTCGGCACGTGGGTCGCGGCCGAGGCGCTCCGACGCGCGGCGGAACGCGACGTGGACGCCACGGTGTACGCCGTGAGTACGGTCCAGGAGGAGGTCGGCTTGCAGGGTGCGAAGATGGTCGGGTTCGACCTCGCGCCCGACGCCATTGTGGCTATCGACGTGACCCACGCGATGGACAGTCCCGACGTGACGGGCGAAACGCGATTCAAGGACGTCGACATCGCCCTCGGCGGCGGCCCCGTCGTCGCGCGCGGCAGCACGAACCATCCCGAGGTCGTCTCCGCAGTGCGAATGGCGGCCCGTGACGCCGAC
Source organism: Haladaptatus ordinarius (assembly GCF_054177595.1). Taxonomy (NCBI): domain Archaea; kingdom Methanobacteriati; phylum Methanobacteriota; class Halobacteria; order Halobacteriales; family Haladaptataceae; genus Haladaptatus; species Haladaptatus ordinarius. The sequence continues at coordinate 31,718 of NZ_JBPEHH010000031.1, forward strand.
ATTCCGATTCAACTGCAGGCGTCGGGGATTCGCACCGGAACTGACGCGGACGCCTTCTTTACGGCACGTGGTGGCATCCCATCGCTCAACGTCGGACTGCCGAACCGGTACATGCACACGCCGGTCGAAGTCATCGACACGGCCGACTTAGAGGCGGCAGCGGACCTCCTGGCCGAGTTCGCAGTCCAGTCGAGCGGCAGCGACGGGTTCGCAGTCGACCTCTGATTCGGGGTCGAAGGGGGATGCGATTCTCGTTCCGGTACGTTTAAGAATGCAAACACTGGGTTTGATGATATGAGCGGACGACCACTCGACGTTCTCGAAGCGTCGCTAAACTCCGTGGTGACCGTGCAGTTGAAAGGTGGCGAAGAGTACACCGGCACGCTCACGGGCTACGACCAGCACATGAACCTCGTCATCGAAGACGAAGACACAACCATTATACGCGGCGATAACGTCGTTTCGATTAATCCATGACTGGTGCAGGAACCCCGAGCCAGGGCAAGAAGAACAAGACGACACACGTGAAGTGCCGTCGCTGTGGCGAGAAGTCCTACCACACTCGAAAGAAGGTCTGTTCGTCGTGCGGCTTCGGCAAGTCGAGCAAACGACGCGATTACGAGTGGCAGAGCAAAGCGGGCGACAACTAACCGCCTGCTGCGGATATTCTCGCTCTTACAGACACCGACCGACGAGCGGTAGCTGTCGCGTATCGGACAACGTTACACGAATGTGCATAATCCTCAAAACGAACGACTCGAATACAGCACGATAACGAGAGTTTTTACTATCGGCCCGCACTATTGTCGCCTATGTCAGGTGGCCGGGACGGGAACTTCGGGAAGCCAACCGAGAAGTGTGGCGTCGTCGGCGCGTCACTGGCGGGCCGTGACGCGGCACGCCCCCTCTACTACTCGTTGTATGCCCTCCAGCATCGCGGACAGGAGTCGGCAGGTATCGTCACGCACGACGGATTTCAACAGCACAGTCACGTCGAGATGGGTCTCGTCGGTGACGCCTTCGGCGAGGACGACGTCGACGGTCTCGCCGGAAGCACCGGAATCGGACACGTTCGGTATCCGACCGCCGGGAGCGTCGACGAGAGTTGTGCACAGCCCTTTACCGTCTCGTTCAAGAGCGGGTCGCTCGCGCTCTCGCATAACGGGAACCTCGTCAACTCGGAGGGGATTCGGGACGAACTCGCCGCGCTCGGCCACGCCTTCACGTCTGACGGCGACACCGAGGTCATCGCCCACGACCTCGCGCGCAACCTGCTCGAAGAAGACCTCATCCGCGCGGTCAAGCGGACGATGAACCGTATCCACGGGTCGTACTCGCTCGCCATCATGCACGACGACACCGTCCTCGGGGTACGCGACCCGGAAGGGAATCGACCGCTCGTCATCGGGGAGGTTGAGGACGGCTACGTCATCGCCAGCGAGTCGGCGGCCATCGACACCATCGACGGCGAACTCGTCCGTGACGTTCGCCCCGGCGAACTGGTCGTCCTCCAGCCCGACGGCGAAGGGTTCGACACCTACCAACTCGTCGAGCGCGAACAGACCGCCCACTGCTTTTTCGAACACGTCTACTTCGCGCGGCCCGACAGCGTCATCGACGGCAACCTCGTCTACGAGGTGCGGCGCGAACTCGGGCGGCAACTCTGGGAGGAAAGCGGCATCGAAACCGACGTCGTGATGCCCGTGCCCGACTCCGGGCGCGCGTTCGCGTCCGGATACGCGGAGGCGGCACAGGAGGATGGGTCCGACGTGGAGTTCGCGGAGGGGATGATGAAGAATCGCTACGTCGGGCGGACATTCATCATGCCGACGCAGGACGAGCGCGAACGCGCGGTGCGGCTCAAACTCAACCCCATCAAATCCACCGTCGAGGGGAAGACGGTGATGATAATCGACGACAGCATCGTCCGGGGGACGACTTCGACCCAGCTCGTCCAACTGCTCAAAGACTGTGGTGCCGAGGAAGTCCACATGCGAATCGGTGCACCACCCATCGTCGCGCCGTGCTACATGGGTATCAACATGGCGACCCGCGAGGAACTCATCGCCTCCGACAAGTCCGTCGAGGAGATTCGAGACGCCATCGCGGCTGACAGCCTCGCCTACCTCTCGAAGGACGCCATCGCCGACGCACTCGGTTCTGACCGAAGCGACCTCTGTCTGGGCTGTGTGACCGGCGAGTACCCCTACGACATCGAAAGCGAGGAGACCGACCGCGACGTGACACGCCCCGTCATCGAGGGTGCGAGCGACTGAGAAATCCCATCACAGTCACGCCGTGGGGGGCGAAGGGCACGTCGTTTCGGGGGGTTCGAACGCGACAGCGAATCGCCGGTCAGTAGACCACGTACAACAGCGCGTAGACGACCGTGCCGAGCGAGAACGACACCAGCCACAGCGAGGCCGCAATCTTCCCCACGCGGGGATGGCTCGTACTCGGAAGCACGCTCACGGGATGCGAGAGTGCCAGCAACAGGACGTAGTAGAGCAACGGGATACAGACGATGGCGAGGAGCATGTGAATCGCCAGCACCGGCAGGTAGACGAACTGGTAGACGACCTCCGGGCCGGGGAACTCGGTGGCTCCTTCGAGCGCCACGCGGTAGAGATAGAGGCCGAGGAAGGAAACGAACAACAGCAAACCAGCTATCATCCCGGCACGGTGGCGGGCGACGTTCCCGCGCCGAATCTCGCGCCACGCGCTCCCGATGACGGCTATCGCGACGACGCTGATGACGGCGTTGACGTGGGGAATTGCTGCGATTACCGTTTCGGGTGCCCGCGGAATCGAGCGTCTGGGGACGACACCGAGTACCGCGCCGAACACCAGTGCGAGCGAAACGACGGTCAAGAGCGCGGTCAACGCCGGAACGTTGTTTCGAACTGAAGATTCCATGGGTCGGGGTTCGTACTCCGTCGGGATACCAGTTACTTCACGATTCGATGCAAGCGCTCACTATCACACATCGGACAGGCTCCGTACGGCAGGTCGTAGGCTCGGGCACAGTCGGGACAGACGTAGTCGATGCGAGTGTTCCGAATCCGGTTCACGAAGCGGTGGAGCGGCACGGTTTCCGTATCGTCGTCGACGATAATTACGTTACCGGTAGTCGGTTGATAGATACGTGCGAACCCCTCTCGCTTCCGAGTCAAATGAAAGGCCTTTTATCGAGTCACCATCAACGATTGAGTGCAGAAAGACCCAGCGGGCGTGGGTAGCCAAGCTAGGCCAACGGCGCAGCGTTGAGGGCGCTGTCCCGTAGGGGTCCGCCGGTTCAAATCCGGTCCCACGCATCGCACACGCGGCTTCGCCGCGGACCGTGAGGCGGTATCACCGCCGAACACGATGCAGGTGGTGCCCTTCGAGGACATCACCCACGCACAATTCTACTGACGCTACACCGACCAGCCGAGGCTGGCGAATATTTTTGGACGAAAAACCGAACCTTGGGGCCGGAGATGGGTATCTCAGAGTCGGATGTAGGCGTAGTCTCGCGCCTGGAGACGGGTCAGTTCGCCGACACCAGACGAGACCACTTCAACACCGCTCACGAGATTCGACTCGTCCACCGCCGGGTTTCGTATCGCGTTGCTACACACCTTGTACTCGACGTTTCGGCTGATGAGAGTCCGAACGTCCGCGGTGACGTCGGAGTCACGTTCCAGCGTGGCGATGGCCTCCCCGGAATCGAAGAGGACGGCGACCGACTCCAGGTCGAGCGTCTCGTCTGCGAGCAGGTTCTCGACCTTCGGGACGGTGAGTTCGGCGGCGTCGGGCGTCGAGACGTGAAAGACTGTGTTCATGTGAGGATAGTGGTGGGCGTTAGAACCCCTCGTGCGTCGCGATGCGGTCGCGCCACGCAGGCGGAATCGGACACGGTTCGCCTTCGTCCGCGTCGAACGCGACCTGGACGACGTCGGCGGTGGCGGCCACGTCGTCGCCGACGCGAATCTCGTGGTCCATCGGGATGCTCGACTCGCCAAGTTCGGGGACGCGGGTGGCGACGGTCACCTCGTCTGCCGTGGTAATCGACTGGCGAAAGTCGATTTCGAGATGCGCGAGGACGCCCTCGATTTCGTCCATCGAGCCACCCACGACGTCCCGGAAGTAGTCGATTCGCGCCTGTTCGAGGTACGTCGCGTAGACGGCGTTGTTGACGTGTCTCATCGTGTCGAGGTCGCGGTAGCGCACCTCGACGTCGGTCGTGTGGGAAAATTCGTCCATGGAAACGGTAGCCTGAAGCGGGGTAATCCGTCTGTCGATTCGGAGTAGAAACGACGAACGGTCGGTCGGGTCACCTCGTGGTGGTCCATCCCTGTCTCCGCGTCACAAATCCTGTCATCGATGCGAAAATACTTTATCCGAACCACCTATTTTTCGCCAATGGTAGACGCTACGAAAGAGCCGGACGTTCGCACGAGGCTGATGAACGGTGTCGCTGTCCCGTCCGTCGAGCCGGAAGAGGGCCGTGACAACCATCCCGACCACGAACACGCCTCGATTCGTTCGCTTCGTCGGTTCGTTCGCCCCAGCGACAGCGTCGTCGTAGTCGGTGGTGGAGGGGTGTCTCGACGGTGGTTGCCGCACGGATGACACACTTCGAGGGCGAGGTCACGACGTTCGAACCCACGTCGAAGATGCTCAAAATCATCGAACGGACAGTCGAAGTCAACCGCGTCGCCGACCTCGTGACGCTCGAACACGCCGCGGTAGGCGAGTTTGTGGGGGAGGAACTGTGGGGCGAAGCCGACGGCGAGCGTCGGTCCCCGGATACGATTCCGGAGTGTGACGTGCTGGAATTGGACTGTGAAGGTGCGGAACTGGACATCCTTCGCTCGCTGGAGATCGACCCGAGAGTCATCATCGTCGAAACGCACGACCATCTCGGCTCCCCGCCCGAGGAAGTCAGAGCAGCGTTGGAACGCCTCGGCTACGAGATCGTAGACGAAGGTACCGCTGGCTTCCACGACGACCTGGTTGTCCTGACGACGACTCGGAAAGCCGTTCCGGAGTGAGGTTCAGACCGGCGCTATCTCGTGGTCGAACGTCTGCACCTCGACGGCGCGTCCCTCGGGGTCGTCCGCGAAGAAGTGGTAGATGTCGTAGCGCGGATTCTCCGCCGGTCGTTCGCGTGCACAGTCGGCCAACTCGTCGTACAGGGCGTCGACGCCCTCGCGGTCGTCCGTGACGAACGTGAGGATGCCGTCGGTGTCCGCCGCGTCGCGCTCACAGAAGCCAAAGAGCAGGTTGTCGAACTGGAGGATGGTGCAGTCTGGCTGTTCGAGCCACACCTCCGCGCCGAGACGGCCGGTGTAGAACGAGACGGTTCGCTCACGGGATTCACTGGCGAAAAAGACGATTCCACGCATACCGGCGATGACGGCGCGCGGTGAAAAAAGGATTCCCGTCCTACTCCGACCGAACCATCACGTCGGTCGCTTTGACGACCGCGGTTAGCTCCATCCCCTCCTCGATTTCCAGGTTCTCGGCCGATTCGCGGGTGACGACTGCGGTGACCGTCTCGCCGTCCACGTCGATGGACACTTCGGCCGTCACGTCGCCGGTTTCGACGGCGACGACCTCGCCACTGAGTCGATTTCGTGCACTTAACATAGCTTCCCCCTGCGCGAAGACGGCGACAGAACCGAAAAACGTTCGGGCAACCTTTGCTCCGAGGGACAAACGCGATATTGAAATGTGGCCCCTCCCTAACAGGTGTATGGCAAAATACTCGACCGGGAACTCGTCCGGCAGCAGCGGTGGCGGTTCCTGTGAACTCTGTGGGAAAGCCACCGACTCGCTGACCGAGGCGAGCGTCGCTGGCGCACAGTTGGAGGTCTGTCAGAGCTGTGCGAGCCACAACGACGCGGCGAAGACAGAACGACGAGAACCCGAAGAGCCGAGCGAGCAGAATCGAAAGCGCCGGGCCGCACAGCACACGGCGAAGTTAGACGACGCCCGCAAAGGCGACGCCAGCCACTGGGAAGAGGAGGGAACGAACTACGACGACGACCCGCTGCCGTATCTCGTCTCGAACTACGGCGACCGCGTGGTCGAAGCGCGTCAGGAGGCCGGCCTCCAGCGCGGGGAACTCGCCGACGAACTCGGCATCCAGGAGAAACACCTCCTCGCCGTCGAACAGAACCGGGCGAATCGCGCGGGCGTCGGCGGGTCGGTCATCGAATCGCTGGAAGACCACCTCGACGTGACGCTGTCCGAGTCGGCGTAGCGTTTTTGTCCGCCCGTTTCGGAGAACGGGTATGACTCGCGCGCCAGCAGACCCCTATCGGACGAGTTTCGACGCGACCATCTCGGCGCTCGATGGTCGTGACGTGGTGCTCTCAGAGACGTACTTCTACGCCGAGAACGGCGGCCAACCAGCAGACAGAGGAACGCTCGGAAACATCCCCGTCGCCGACGTACAGGAACGCGACGGCGAGGTCGTCCACACGCTACAGGACGGGCCAACGCCGAATTTCGACGTCGGCGACACCGTCGTCGGACAGATAGACGAACAGTTCCGAACCTACTGCATGCGAGCGCACACCGCGAGCCACGTGCTGTACGGTGCGGGCCGCAGAGTGTTGGACGACCTCGGCTACGGAGGATTCGACATCGGCGAGGGGAAAGTTCGCGTCGACTTCCAGACGTCGACCGACATCGACGACGACGTCCTCGTCGAACTCGAACGCCTGACGAACCGCGCGGTCTGGGATTCGCTACCGGTCTCGTGGGAACAGGTGCCGAAATCGGAGGCGCTGGAGCGCGGAGAAATCGCGTTCAACACGAAGACCGAAGAGGGCGTGTTGAGCGATTCGGATACGGTTCGCGTCGTCGAAGTGGAGGGATGGGACACCGCGGCCTGCGGTGGGACCCACGTCGAGAACACCCGCGAAATCGGCCCCGTGACCCTCCTCGACCGGTCGAACCCCGGCGAGGGGCTGACGCGGGTCGAGTTCGCAGTCGGCCCGCCGGCCATCCGGGTGCGAACCGACGAGAAACGCGCCGCACTCGACGCGGCGCGAGTCGCGGGGACGAGCGTCGCGGACCTGCCAGACGAGGTCATGCGCCTCACGGACGAACTGGCAACCCTCGAATCCGAACTACAGGATGCGAAATCGCAACTCGTCGGCGCGAAACTCGAAGACCTCGCGGACGAGACGATAACCCGAAACGGCCACGAGTGGCTGGTCGGCACCATCGACGGCGTCGGTCCGAACGAACTCGCAGACCGTGTCAGGGAACTCGCAGGCGACGTGGCAGACGTGGTCGTCCTCACCGGCGAGGACGGCGCGACCTTCCTCGTCGTCGGAACGGACGGCGACGTCGAAGCGGGCGACGTGGTAGACGGCGTAACCGCCGAGTTCGGGGGCGGCGGTGGCGGGAGTCCGACGTTCGCACAGGGCGGTGGGCTGTCGGCGGGCCCGGAGGACGTGGTTCGGTTTCTGCGCGAGTAACGAAGGCAGCAGACGCGAGGTTTCGCCGAATTTCGCTCCGACCACCTTCCAGTGAACCCTCGTACCGATAATGCCCTGCAGAGGGTGTCAGAGGCCTGAACAGTGGTTTTTCGATCATATTTATTTAATTGCCCGGCGTAATTTTCGAGAGTCCCGGTCGCGTGACCTAGACGGGGGGAGACCTGGCTCGAGGGGAACGAGCAACTACGCACGAAACCGAATCGTCGACCGTCGGAGTACCAACCACTGAACGAACGGCGGGCGATTACGTCCCGCTCGTCTTTCCCGCGGGGGTCATCCTCGCTGGAGTCGCTCAGATTCTCCTGTGGAACGTCCCACCCGTGGAGGCCTTCTTCCTCGCGTTCTTAGTGGTGGTCGTTGGTCTACAGGGGTTTTGGGCCTTTCTCGGTCATTATTTCAGACCCGACGGATTGCCGCGTTCACCGGCTGGCCGGCGGGCAACCCGTTTCAGAGGGAAGTCGCGTTCGCTAATCTCGCATTAGGGGTGCTGGGCGTTCTCTGTCTCTGGTTCCGCGGTGGGTTCTGGCTTACGATGGCGATCGGCATCTCCGTGTTCATGCTCGGTGCTGCCTTCGGCCACGTAAAAGAGATTCGAGCGACGGAAAATCGGAGTCCTGGAAACGCTGGTCCTATCCTCTCAACAGATATTCTGACGCCCCTCGTCCTGCTCACGCTGATGGTCCTTTATAATCTTTGAGTCGACGAATTTCGTCGTCTCCATTCCCACATCTCTCACTCGTTCAGTTTCTCCCGGACGACGCGCAGACGCAGAACGAGTATCTTTTTCCTCCGGCACTCGAAGACGGCACATGAACCTCTCTTCGGAACAGCAGGCCATTCGAGACGTGGCTCGGGAGTTCGCCGTCGAGGAGATTCGCCCGACTGCGGCGGAGTGCGACGAGAAACAGGAGTTCCCCGAGGACGTCTGGGACGGTCTCGCCGAACTCGACATGACGAGCATGACGGTGCCCGAAGAGTACGGCGGCCTCGACGTGGGCAGTCTGACCTACAGCGTCGTCAACGAACAGGTCGCCTACGGTGCGCTCTCCGTGGCAACTGCGCTGTCGGTTCACTGCCTCGCAACGTCGTGTATCGCGGAGTTCGGCGACGACGAGCAGAAAGAACGGTGGCTTCCGAAGATGGCCGAGGGCCGCCCCGTCGGGGCGTTCGCGCTCTCGGAACCGGAGGCCGGGTCGAATCCCGCCGAGATGTCCACCGAGGCCCGTCGGGAGGGCGACGAGTACGTCATCAACGGGAAAAAACAGTGGATAACGAACGGCAAGCGCGCCGACGTTATTGTCCTCTTCGCCAAGACCGACCGCGACGACCCCCGGAGCATCACGCAGTTCGTCGTCCCCAAGGATGCGGGCGTCGAAGTCGGGAAGAAAGAGGACAAACTCGGCCTGCGGGCGAGCGACACGACCAGTCTCATCTTCGACGACGTGCGGATTCCAGCAGCGAACCGGCTCACCGAGGAAGGACGGGGGCTCTCTGTGGCCTTCCACATCCTGACGGGCGGACGTATCGGCATCGCCAGTCAGGCGGTCGGTCTCTCGCAGGCGGCGCTCGACCAGGCCGTCGACTACGCGGGGGAACGCGAACAGTTCGGCAAACCGATCGGCGACATCCAGACTGTCAGGCACAAACTGGCCGACATGCAGACGAAACTCCAGGCGTCGCGACTGTTGACGCGGGACGCCGCCCGACTCGCAGACGCCGGGGAAGACCACCAGATGGCGGCGAGCATGGCGAAGTACTTCGCCAGCGAGTCGGCAGTGGACATCACCAACGAAGCGGTACAGATTCACGGCGGCTACGGGTACACCACCGACTTCGACGTGGAGCGGTTCTACCGCGATTCGAAGATAACGACCATCTACGAAGGCACGTCGGAGATTCAGAAGAAGGTCATCGCCCGAAACCTCCTCGATTGAGCCCAGTAGTTTTATAACAAATCCGAAAGATGAATGAGGCGATGACCATCTCGGACTCCTCGTCGCTCGTCGCGTTCGACGCGGACGCGGCGGTGGCCGCGCTTCGAGACACGACAGACGACGCGGTACACCTCTGCGTCGAGTACGACACCGAGGAGTTCAAGACGCTGTACGCAGACGATACGACGCTCTCGCTGTACGCAGACGAACGGGAGATGCTAGACCACTTCGACGAGGTGCTCTCGTACGTCCACGTCGACTTCATGGAGAAAGACCTCTTCGAAGACGTGTTTCGTGCTGCGGGTGACGTCCGATCGTTCGTCACGTTCATGGACCACGTCACGCTCGTTCGCGTGCTCGTCGGCCAGGAAGGACTGTTTTTCACGGTCGACCCCGACGCCGACGTGACCGACCTCGTCGAGACGGTCGAGACCTCTATCGAGTCGTAACCGACCGAAGTCCCTTTGCGCCCTGCCTGCTTACGGCGAGTCGTGACAGACGTTTCCGCAGTGGTGTACGACCTCGACGGGACGCTCGTGGACCTCGTCGTGGACTGGAACGAAGTGGCACGAAACGTTGCGAGCGTGCTCGAAAATCACGGCGTAGACGCAAGCGACGCCGACCTCTGGCGGATGCTGGATTTGGCCGACGAGGCGGATGCCCGCGACCCGGTCGAGGACGTCATCGCTGAACACGAGTGTGAGGGTGCACGACGCTCGACGCGCCTTCCACACGCCGACGAACTCGCGGAGCACGACGTGCCAGTCGGCGTCTGCTCGCTGAACTGCGAGGCGGCCTGCCACGTCAGCCTCGAAACGCACGACCTCACGGGATACGTTGATGCGGTCGTGGGACGCGATTCGATGGCGACGAGAAAGCCACATCCCGAACCCTTGCGTGCGACCCTGCGCGCGTTGCGCGTGGACGGTGATGCCATCTTCATCGGCGACTCGCGTCGAGACGAACTGACGGCGGAGCGGGCAGGACTTTCCTTCGAGTACGTCTGAGCGGTCGGCGGGACTGGCGTCAGTTCGTCTCGCCCGACCGCTGTGGACTGGCGAACGACTGCCCGAGCAAGAGCACGACCGTCCCGACCAGCGGGAGGAGGACGGCGATGACGAACACGAACACGGTGAGCAGTCCGCCACCCAGTCCCGTCGGCGGGTCGCTGAAGTCCACGAAAGCGGGCGGGAACGCGGCGAACACGACGACCGCGAGCCCACCCCACCGGAGGAGACGCCGCCGATTCGCATCGAGGGTCGCACCGAGTGGCAGCAACGCCGCCAGTGGCAATGCGATGGCAGTCGCTCGAAACGCGGTTTCGATGGGATTGGGAGCACTCGTCACGGCCGCCACCACAGTGGTCCCCGCGAACGCGAAGACCAGCCCACCGATAGCGATACGTGCGCCGCTGTACCGCCTTTGTCTCGTTTCTCGTGTTCGCGTCTCCCACGCGACGAGACCGACGGCGACCCCGAACAGCGTGGGGCCGAGCGCCGGGTGTAACTGAGTGGACCGGAGAACGACAGTTCCGAAAGCGACCGTTCCGACCACCCCAAGAGCGACGGTGGTCGCGGCTAATCGCCTCCCATCGACGCTGGGCGTATATGTTCGAAGGAGACCGACGACGCCTCCGAGTACGACGGTAAACAGCACGGTTTGCCAGAGGAGAAACGACTCGACGCTTCGGACGACGATGGGAAGTGTCGCCAACGCGAGCGCGCCCGTGGTTCGTAACTGAGTCGTCAGCGAATCGTCCGCGCCGAAGACAACGTAGGAAGAGCCTTTGAGGCTTGGCGCACTGTACGATTCGAGTTCGGTTTCCCCGTACCAGGTCACACTTCGACCGTCGACGCTCCCGCTTTCGGGTTCGTTCGACACGACGGTTCCGTCCGGGCCACGGATCGTAAACCGGTCGACGTTGAGGACGTACCACGTTTCGTACTCGCCATCGTGGAGGTAATCGACGACGAGGAGACCGGCGTGACGCGTCGCGGCATCGTCGTCGCGGATGGTGATGACTGCGACGTCGCCGTCCATGCGCGTGGAGACGAGAGTCGCTTCGTCCGGAAGTCCGTACCGTTCGTCGAGGAGTGTCTGTGCGAGTCGGTTCAGCCGACCGGGATTCTCACGAAACCGGTCGGCCCCGACGGAGAAACGGTTTCGAACGACCCACGTCGCACTGCCGTTCTCGTGGATCTGGACGACGACGGTGCTGTTCGTAACGGTCGCGTTGATGCCGCCGTCTTCCGCGGCGTCGGCAAAGACAGACCCACAGACCTGACAGACTGGCGTCGGTTGGGGGCTCGCCGTCGATGGGCCGATAACGGGGACGAACAGGAGGAAGGCGATGAGAGCGAGAACTCGTCGCATGCCACAGACTTGTTAGAGATACGGTAAATACTTTGTCGAAGACCGTTCGGTGGTTCACTTGGTTCCCACCACGGTCACCGTCGCGTTCTGGCGTAGAGATACACGGCGACTGCGGTGACGAACCAGACGATGGCACCCACGCGGACGGCGAAGGAGACGCGGGAGGCCCACGTCGGCAGGGAGACGCCGGCGACGACAGAGAGGAGTGCGACGAGGGGTGCGCCGACGAGGATGGTCGTGACGAAGGTGACCTGCATCACCCACCCGTAGTCGATTCCCTCGGGTTCGTACGTCTCGACTGGTTCGGGCACAGGTGAACGCGAGTACCGAGTCGGCTTAAGAGTTGTCAGGTCGGGTTCCGGTGAATACATCATCGACCGGGCAGATTAAGCCCTCGGACGAGAAGTTCGAGGTATGCCAACGGTGAGGGACATCCGTGCCAAGGCGGGCGAAGAACCGATTACGATGCTGACGGCGTACGACGCGCCGACCGCGAGTATCGTGGACGAGGCTGGCATCGACATCATACTCGTGGGCGACAGTATGGGGAACACAGTACTGGGATACGATTCGACGCTCCCCGTCACGGTAGACGAGGTAGCGAGTCGAACGGGTGCAGTCGTCCGAGGCGTCGACGAGACGCTCGTCGTCGCCGACCTCCCGTTTCTCAGTTTCGGCTACGACGAGAAGAGTGCGGTCGAGAACGCGGGTCGGATGCTGAAAGAGGAGGGCGCGAATGCCGTCAAGATAGAGAGCGGAACGCACACGGTCGAGTTGACCGAGACGCTCTCGCAGGTGGGGATTCCGGTGATGGCGCACCTCGGATTGACGCCACAGCACGTCAACCAACTGGGGTACGCCCGACAGGGAACGACGCAGGACGCAGCAGACGAGATGCTCGAACTGGCCCGTGACCACGAGGAGGCTGGCGCGTTCTCGCTCGTCCTCGAACACGTCCCGGCGAACCTCGCGGCGACTATCACCGAAGAACTCGACATTCCGACCATCGGTATCGGTGCCGGCCCGGAGACGGACGGTCAGGTGCTCGTCATCAACGACGTAGTCGGACTGGGCGACTGGAGTCCCAGTTTTTCGAAGCAGTTCGGCGACGTGAAAGGCGAGATGGAACGTGCGGTCTCGGCGTTCCGTCACGAAGTGGAGTCGGGCGAGTTCCCGGCGGACGAACACTCGCACGTGGAAGACGACATCGACGGCGTGTACTGAATCGTCGCTTCGACGTCGACTTCGTCAAACGAGACGGAGTTCGCTTCGGTCGTTCTCTCACGACACCGCTACGCCCGGTCAGCGAGAAACTGCGTTAGCGTTCCATTGAACGCCTCTGGCGTTTCGAGCATCGTGAGATGAGCGGCCCCTTCGATTTCGGCACACCGTCCATCGCGCACGTTCTCGGCCAAAAATTCGTGGTACCACGGCGGCGTGAGCATATCGTGTTCGCCGACGACGGCGAGCGTCGGGGCGGTGATCTCGTTCACCCGGTCGCGCACGTCGAAGGTGTGACAGGAGTGGAAATCACGACTCGTGACGCGCTGGCCGACCTCGTACATCGCTTCCTTCGAGAGTTCGACGTAGCGGTCATCCGGGTCGTGAAAGAGCCGGTCGCCCTCGTGGAGGAACTCGACGGCGCGGTCGAAATCGTCGTTGAGCCACGCGAGCAGGTCGTCGAGCACGGAGAGTTTCGCGCCGGTGCCGACGAGGACGAGGGCGTCGGGGTCGAAATCGCGTTCGAGGACCAGGTGCATGACGACTGCGCCGCCGAGCGAGTTGCCGACGAGCGTGCGGGCACCGGTCTCCTCGGCCACCGCCAGTACGTCGTCCGCGTACGCAGAGAGCGTCCCCCAGCCGGGGTCGGAGTCGACGTCTTCGGACTCGCCGTGGCCGCTCAAATCGAGTGCGACGACGGGAAACGACGAGCCGAGTCGAGCGAGTTGCGCTTTCCACAGTTCGTGAGTCGCGCCGCTACCGTGGACAAACAGCACGGGTTCACCCTCGCCGCCACGGTCTACGTGGCGGTAGGCCGTCGTCCTGTCGTGGTGTGTGACCGTCTCCATGCTTCTCTTTCTCCCGCGTAGCGTATAAACTTCAGGACGGGGACGGTCGGGAACCGCATTTACAGCCAATATTCGGTAATCGCAAGACGTAATCGCTACGGTAAGAGAAAGAAATATATACTAGTAGCACTAACCGAAGGTTAGGAATAGATGTCAGTCGAACGCATATCACAGCAGGACGGGAGCATCGCCCGACGCTACCGCTACGACGGGAGCGAGGTCGTCGCCGCAGATTTCGGTACGGCCGACGTCTCGATAGACGTGCTCGACGACGTGGCGATAATCGTCGTCGAACGCGACGGTGAGCAGTTCCAGACGGAGTTAGAACTGCCAGACGGAGAGGCGGAAGCGTTTATCAACAACGGAGTCGTCACTATCGAGGTGAGACGATGAAACTCACAGTCAAGCCGCTCAAGCAGAAGGACGCGGGTCGCGGACTCGCGGCAGTCGACCGGCACTCGATGAAAGAACTCGAAGTCGAGAACGGTGACTACATCGTCATCGAGGGGCGCGGGCAAGGCCGCGCAGTCGCGCGTGTCTGGCCTGGGTATCCCGAGGACGAGGGCCGTGGCATCATCCGCATCGACGGAAAGCTTCGTCAGGAGGCGGGCGTCGGCATCGACGACAAGGTCACTATCGAGAAGGCCGACGTGAAACCGGCGAACCGGGTCACCATCGCCCTCCCGCAGAATCTCCAAATTCGCGGCAACATCGCCCCGCACATCCGCGATAAGTTGAGCGGACAGGCGATTACGCAAGGCCAGGGAATCCCCTTCGGGTTCGGCCTGATGGGGATGGGGTCCGGACAGTCCATCCCGCTCAAGGTCGCCAGCACGGACCCCGACGGGACGGTCGTAGTCACCGACTCCACCGAAATCCAGATCAGCGAACGGCCCGCCGAGGAGATTGCGGCCGGTGGCGGCGCTGGCGGAGAGGCCCGTCCCGACGTGACCTACGAGGACATCGGTGGGCTGGAGAGCGAACTCGAACAGGTTCGTGAGATGATAGAGCTCCCGATGCGCCATCCGGAGCTGTTCAGTCGCCTCGGCATCGACCCGCCGAAGGGAGTGCTCCTCCACGGGCCACCGGGCACCGGGAAGACGCTGATGGCGAAGGCCGTCGCCAACGAAATCGACGCCTACTTCCAGACCATCTCTGGCCCGGAGATCATGTCGAAGTACTACGGGGAGTCCGAAGAACAGCTCCGTGAGGTGTTCGAGGAGGCAGAGCAAAACTCCCCCGCCATCATCTTCATCGACGAACTGGACTCCATCGCGCCCAAGCGCGAGGAGGCCGGTGGTGACGTGGAACGCCGCGTCGTCGCCCAGTTGCTCTCCCTGATGGACGGCCTCGAAGAGCGCGGGGAGGTGACGGTCATCGCGGCGACGAACCGCGTGGACGCCGTCGACCCCGCCCTCCGGCGTGGCGGCCGGTTCGACCGCGAAATCGAAATCGGCGTGCCCGACCGCGACGGTCGGCTCGAAATCATGCAGGTTCACACCCGCGGCATGCCGCTCGCAGATACCATCGACCTGGAGGAGTACGCCGACAACACGCACGGCTTCGTCGGTGCCGACCTCGAATCGCTGGCCCGCGAGTCGGCGATGATCGCACTCCGTCGCATTCGGCCGGAACTCGACCTCGAATCTGACGAGATTCCGGCCGACGTGCTGGAGTCGGTGAAGGTCACCGAACGGGACTTCAAGGAGGCGCTGAAGGGCATCGAACCGTCCGCGCTCCGCGAGGTGTTCGTCGAAGTCCCCGACGTGACGTGGGAGGACGTGGGCGGCCTCGAAGACACCAAAGAGCGCCTGCGCGAGACCATCCAGTGGCCTCTCGACTACCCCGAAGTGTTCGAAGCCCTGGACATGCAGGCCGCGAAAGGCGTCCTGATGTTCGGTCCACCGGGCACCGGGAAGACGCTGATGGCGAAGGCCGTCGCCAACGAGAGCGACAGCAACTTCATTTCGATCAAGGGTCCCGAACTCCTCTCGAAGTGGGTCGGTGAATCGGAGAAAGGGGTCCGCGAAGTGTTCAGCAAGGCCCGCGAGAACGCCCCGACCGTGGTGTTCTTCGACGAGATAGACTCCATCGCCACCGAGCGCGGGAGCGGTGAAGGCGGTGGCTCGCAGGTCAGCGAGCGCGTCGTATCGCAGCTGCTGACCGAACTCGACGGGTTGGAAGAACTCGAAGACGTCGTCGTGGTTGCCACCTCGAACCGCCCCGACCTCATCGACTCGGCGCTCTTGCGCCCTGGGCGACTCGACCGGCACGTCCACGTTCCCGTCCCCGACGAGGACGCTCGGAAGGCCATCTTCGAGGTTCACACCCGCCACAAACCGCTGGCCGACGACGTCGACCTCGACGAACTGGCCGCGAAGACGGAAGGGTACGTCGGTGCTGACGTAGAGGCCGTCTGCCGCGAAGCGGCGATGGCCGCGAGTCGAGAGTTCGTCCAGAGCGTCTCGCTCGAGGAAATCGGTGAGAGCGTCGGCAACGTCCGCATCACGGCGGACCACTTCGAAGACGCCCTCGACGAAGTGACGCCCAGCGTCACTCAGGAGACCCGTGAACGCTACGACGAGATCGAAGAACGCTTCGACTCCGCGGAACCCTCCCAGGAGCGCGGTGTCGGGCGAACGTTCCAGTAGAACCGCTACGGGCTGACGGTCGGCGGTCGCGTGCCGTCGCGCCCGCCGACGCCCCGGCCGTTGTCCGAACTGTCGACACTCGACCGCCGTATCGAATTTTACATGTACATTCTGTCGTCCGGACGCTCGGATTCTCGGGCCGCCTCCAGCCGCGACGAGAGTTCCGCGTAGTATTCTCCCACTTCCTCGCCGAACGCCTCCAGCGGACCGGTGTCGACCGAGAGTCCGTATACCTCACAGATGGCGTCGATGAGTCGCAGCGCGGCCTCCACGTCCGGCGTCTGTGCGTGGGCAGGCGTGACCAGAATTCCGGTTGCGAGTGACGAGTCGATACCACGTCGGACGAGCGTGGCGTTCACGCCGTCGAGGAACCCCCGACCCATCCCCGGAATCTCCGACTCGGTGAGTCGTTTTTCGCGGTAATCGTCCGTAGCGATGTAGAACACTCGGTGTTCTTCCGGGCCGTGAGGAATCGGGACGCCGGAGAGGACGGCGATCTCCTCGACGCCGTTTTCTCCCGTCCAGTCGAGGACGGCGCTGGCGAACGAGTCGGCGGCCCAGACCGGGACGAACAGTTCGCCGACGAGGATGGTCACGTCGAGGTCCGGCCGGGAGAACAGACGGGTGTGGTGTCGTGGGCGTCCGTTCTCGAAGGGTGTGATAGCGGGCAGTTGCTCGGCGGTGACGTGGCCGGTCTGTTCGAGGTCCAACTGTTCGATGAGATAATCGACCGCAGTCAGTCCGGCGAGACCGAACTCCGAGAGACCGACGATGAGGGTTTCGCTCGGTTTTTCGTCGTAACTGAACTCGAAGGTAGCGTGTTTCGTGGGTGGTTCGGAGGCCATAGGATGGTGTTCGAAACGTCGGAACTTAGTTTCAACTCTCGGATCCGGGGGGCGATTTTCCCCGGCGTTCGGTCTTCTCGTCGTATCACCTGTCGTACCTCGGCCACGGAAATAGCGAGGTTTTACTTGAACGAGTGAGTGGGGTGAGCCATGCCGACGCTCGGGAGTCTCGTCGACGACGTGTTCCGCTTCATCGCAGACGTCGGTCGTTTTCCAGTCGCGGGCGTCACGGTGACCGACGTCGTTCTCGCCGCGCTGTACTTGATTCTCGGCTGGTACGCCTCGAAGTTGGTCGTCGGCCTCGTGGGGCGACACGTCGCCCGCCGGTTCCGTCGGCCGAGTGTGACGAAGACGATTCTCCGTGGTGTTCGCGGTGCCATCCTATTCGTCGCGATCGGGTTCGCGGTGACGCGACTGGGCCTAGAACCGTCGAACATCCTGGTGTCGGTGACGGTGTTCTCTGCGGCGGTCGGTCTCATCCTCGCCCCCATCGTCGGGAGCGTCATCAACGGACTGTTCGTGCTGGCCGACCAGCCATACGAAATCGGCGACCTCATCGAACTCGTCGGAAGCGGCAAACCCGGAACTGGCACGCAGGGGTACGTCGAGGACATCACCCTCCGATACACGAAGATTTTCACGCTCGAAAACACCTTCCTCGTCATTCCGAACGCGACGATGCGCGAACGCGACGTGATAAACTACTCCGCAGAAGATACGCGCTCTCGGCTCTCGCTCGAACTCCTCGTCACGTACGAGGGTGACCTACAGGAAGCACGGGCCATCATGGAACGGGCCGCCCGCCAGACGCCAGAGGTCGTCTCGACTGGCCCGGACATCCGCATTGGGAGCGCGCGCTATCCGAGCGACCCCGTCGCACACATCAAAGATTACGCCGACCACGGCGTCTTGCTCGTCCTTCGGTTCTGGGTGAAAGACCCCTACTACATACGGCGTGTCCGGTCGCGGATTCTGGAGCACATCTGGACGGAACTGGAGGACGCCGACGTCGAAATCGCCTACCCACACTCCCATCTCGTCTTCGACGACAACAGCGGCGTCGCGCGAGTGTCCGTCGACGGCGAGCGAACCCCGCAACCGGTCGAGTTCGACGACCGCTGACTAGCCGCTCTCCGCCCCTCTGCTCGTGTTCGACTGCGATTACCCGACCGAGATGAGTTCGCAGTCGACCTTCTCGCGGAGGAAGTTCTCGATGTCGGGGTCGTCGACCAGTCGCCGAATCGCACGCCGCCACCGGCCCATCTGTTTGCGCCCGATGACGACCACGTCGGCGTTCGTCGCTGCTATCTCTTCGAGAATCGTCTCTTCGACGAGAAAGCCGTCTCGGACGACGTATCGTGCGATCGTCAGACGGCCGAACGCCGACTCGACGGCACGCTTCAGGTCGGTTCGTGTCGTTCCGTTCCCGCGATGATAGAGGTTAACGTGCAAAACCGTGAGGTCACCGTCACGCTCTTCGGCGACGTCGATGGCTTCGGAGAGCGTCCGGCGGGAGTGGCTCGATAGCGGGTACCGAACCGGTACGAGGACGCGAGTCATGTGAGGGCGGATGCACCCCACGGGTGAGAACCTTACTATCGACGCGCGATTCGCGCTTCGATTTCCGGGTCGGTTTCCTCCTTCGATGCGTTCAGTATCCCTAAATCGCTGGAGTGACAAGAAAACGCCGATGGACGAAACGACGACAGACGACGGCGAGACTGTCTACATCAGCAGGGACGAAGGAACACGCGGGTCGAACGGGCCGTTTTTCGTCGTCTACCGGACGCCAGCGAGAGAACGTCGGTACGGCTACTTCTGTGGGAACTGCGAGACGCTCGACAACGCGATGGATTCGATGGGTCGTATCGAGTGTAACCAGTGTGGAAACCTCCGGAAGGCGACGGAGTGGGACGCGGCCCACGAATAGGTT
This sequence comes from Haladaptatus ordinarius, assembly GCF_054177595.1. Taxonomy (NCBI): domain Archaea; kingdom Methanobacteriati; phylum Methanobacteriota; class Halobacteria; order Halobacteriales; family Haladaptataceae; genus Haladaptatus; species Haladaptatus ordinarius. The sequence continues at coordinate 51,022 of NZ_JBPEHH010000031.1, forward strand.
GGGCACGATTCTTACCCGTAGGCTCCCCCGAGAGCGAGTGTGGATTCGATCGAACAGCAACTCGTGGCAGACCTGGAGAGTAGAATCCGGACGCTCACGCTGGACGACGCGGTGCGTCTGGTCGAGACTCGACATCCCGGCGACGGACCGGGTGTAGAACGCGACGTACTGGAATCGTACTTCGAGGCGATCGGGTTCGGAATGGACGCCTTTCGCTCCTCGTTCGAGGAGGTGCGAACCGACGCCGATTCGTGGCAGGAGAGCGGCCACGTCTACGAACTCGACGGCGGGCGGGTGAGTTTCTACCCGCGACACTGGCACCACGAACTCGGTGACACGACCGACCTCCGCGAGTACCTCCGCGTCATCGGTGCAGATGCGGCGACGACCGAGGGCGGGAACCGCGAGACGGTCACGGAGGATGGCGTGATGGAGACGATGCTGCTGGACGCGGCGGCGGCCATCGGCGGCGTCGACTCAGACCACGCCCGAGACCAACTCAGGGAACTCCGGCACGAAGGCGAGGTGAAAGCTTTCCCCTCTCAACACGCGAACCCGTGGGTCAAACTCTCTTGATTCGATTTATTTCTATAATGAGTATCTCAAACTCCAGCCACCTATATTTGCAAGAACACTTATTATGCGGTGTGTGGTACTGATAAGCGGATGGCCCCTGTTAGCACACCACCGGCCAAGGAGGCCAGATCGATTTTCAACAGTCTCGGCTACGAAGTGCTGGACGACGGCGACGAGTTCCGGGCCAGACGGAAGTGGCGTGAAGTACGCGTCACGGCCCTCACGGACTCTGCCGACGCGCCGAAACGCGGCGAACTTCGATGTTTCGTCACCTGGGAAGAAAACGCGGCACAGCTCAGTCGGCGGTTACGAGAGTCGAACCCGGAGTACGAGTGGGCGGTCATCGCCGTTCGAGAAGGCGGAGACTACGAGGTCGCGCGCGCACCTCCCTGCACAGTCGCGGTATGAACACGGCCGGTACGGCCCTCTGAAGCGAATCGTCTTTCTTTCGATGCGGTGTTCCGTGGTCGCTGTCTCGGGTTCGAAGCGACTCTCGACGAAATTCCGGTGGGGGATTCGTCGGTCTCTTCCGTCTGTCTCATCGTCGTCGCGACACTGGCCGCGAAGTCTGATCTCCGTCCGAGCACGAAGACACAAACCACGAGAGCACGAACCACCACTCGTCACGATGGACGAGCACACGCGCGACCCGACTGCCGACCCGCCTCGCAGCGGCCAGACCCCTGCGGGGTGGCTTCCCCAAGAAGAACTCTGGGAACACGGCACCCTGCGCCGGGCGACGATTCACGGCGTCCGCCTCTACAACTCCGGGGAGTTCCACGAGAGCCACGACTGTTTCGAAGACGAGTGGTACAACTACGGCAACGGGACGACGGAAAGCGCCTTTCTCCACGGGATGGTACAGGTCGCGGCAGGGGCGTACAAACACTTCGATTTCGAGGACGACGGTGGGATGCGCTCGCTGTTCGGGACCGCACTCCAGTACCTCCACGGCGTTCCACGGGATTTCTACGGCGTGGACGTGACCGACGTCCGGACGAAACTGACGAACGCACTGGAGGACCCGACGGTGCTACACGGGTGGAAGATTCCGCTCGACGGCGAGTATCCCGAGGCGCGTGAGGAAGATTTCGGCTACGTCGAGACGCTGGAGTAGATTCGCGGGGTTATCGACTTCTCCGGCGGCCGAGTCGGTGTGGACTACGAACGCTCGTACACAGAAACCCAGCCGTCGCTCTTGCGACGCGGTAGCCTCCGTAGTCGAACTCCGCGCTGCCGACGCTATCACGGGTTTGTCCCTTGACTTCCGGCCCGAAGAACGCATCTTCGAGTGCGGATACGTTGACGCACTCGTACAAGACCGGCTGTTGCAGTTCGGTCGGAGCGACGCCTTCGGCGTCGGCGACGGTGGTGATGATAGTCGTGGTGAGGTCGTGTCTCCCATCTCGGTCGTACTGTGTCTGCTGAACGAGCTTCCACTTGCTATCCGGACTGACTTCGAAGTCATCGCCGTCAGTTGCCTTCGTCATCGTGCTCACTCCGGGCGTGGACTTCCTGATTGGCGTCGAGACTCGCCCCGACGCTTGCCAATGCGTTCACCACCTGTTCGGTGTGCTCACCGGGATGAATCGTCTCGTTCAATTCGTCGAATTCGATGACTCCCTGGTCGACCAATTTCGCTAGTTGTCCACTCTGGCTCAAGAGACCAGTTGCTGACACGTAGTAGCCAGAATGAGGCGACTGAATCAGTCGCCTGATTCAGCCGCTGTCCGGATTGGTGCGTAATGAGGCTACCAAAACTCAAACGTATCCTCACAGATCCGGACGAGTTCCTTTCGAACAGCCAGTTGAAGTCTCTTAGCATGGAGTTGCTCGAGCTGATACCGATGGAAGGAATCGAGGGCTCCGGCCTCGATTCCGAGGAGATTATGGAAGTCGTCTTACGGGCTGCCGTTGACACG